>JAYVQB010000547.1:0-3355 GCA_043757085.1 Verrucomicrobiota bacterium | reverse complement strand
CAACTCTGCGGAGCGGTGCCAGAGATAGTGACACTGGTGCCGACACTGACGACTTCAAAAAGCTTCTGCGCCATTTCCTTGGGCAGGCGGATGCAACCGTGCGAGGCGGGCAGACCGGGATCAGGAATTTCTCCCGCATGCAACCCGACTCCGAAGCTGGTCAGGCGCATCCAAAAAGGCATGGAAGCCCCGATATAGCGGCATCCGGCAGGCACAGGTGTGACGCCAGCTTTGGCATCGCCGTTCACGACGTTTCCTTCGCTGTCCTGGATGTAGCCGTAAGTGTTGGACACTTTGTCCTGGATTTTTTCCATCACGGTAAAGCTGCCCGTCGGAGTGGGATGGCTCGGCTTGCCCGTGGCCAGCATCGTCCAGCCAGCCTCCTCGCCTCCACGATAGATGTGCGCTTTTTGCTCATTCAGGGATATTTTCACTGCGGGCGTTCCTGTCATTTCATCACCCCACCACTTATAAAGCTCCGGGGCTTTCTTCTGCTCCGCGATGGGCCGGGTCGGCAGCGAAACCGAGCAGGAACTCATGGACATGCCGCACAAGATCGCTGCACTTAGCGACATCCATTTCTTTTTTATTGATTCGTGAGTTTTTATCATAGTGGGTTGGATGCTACCCGATAGCTTTGCTATTTGAAAGCGGAAAGAAAACAGCCAACACCTACGCGTTCGGCGAAAGCCACGGCTCGCGATTGACCTCATCCTCTGCCTCTCCTAGATCAACTGGCATGAAAATCATCCGCTTTCAAAACTCATCCGGCATCGTGCAGCACGGCGCTTTGCAAAATGATGGCAGCCCCCTCTTGATCGAGGGTGACATCTTCGGAGCGCATCGCGTCACGGACACCAAGGCGGATGTGCGAAAGCTACTCGCCCCTGTCGCGCCGGTCAGCCTGCCCTGCATCGGATTGAACTATCGCCATCATGCGGCAGAGAGCGGCGCGCCCGTTCCGAAATGGCCGGTGCTGTTTCACAAACCCATTACCGCTGTGCAACATCCCGGCGATCCCATTGAAATCCCCACGCATCTTGCCAGCACACAAGTGGACTACGAATGCGAACTCGCGGTCGTCATCGGCAAGGTGACGAAGAACGTCAGCAAAGCCGACGCGCTCAGTCATGTGCTCGGCTACACTTGTGCCAACGATGTCAGCGCGCGCGACTGGCAACGCGACTGGGGCGGCAGCCAATGGTGCCGGGGTAAAGGCTTCGACACATTCTGCCCGCTCGGCCCCTGTCTGGTTACTGCCGATGAAATCCCGAACCCCAACGCGCTCCAGCTCAAAACCATCGTCAACGGCGAGACGCTGCAAGATTGGAACACGAACGACATGATTTTTGATGTGCCCACGCTCATCGAATTCCTCAGCGGCAGCACCACCCTGCTGCCCGGCACCGTCATTCTCACTGGCACCCCGCACGGCGTTGGCATGGCACGCAAACCGCCACGCTGGCTGCAACCCGGCGACAATGTCACGATCGAGATCGAAAAGATCGGTCGTCTGACCAATCCCGTAAAATCAGAAGCGTAAAGTTTACTGCTTTCCAGTCGCGACTTTCTGCATAAACTACTTCCATGATCGACCAACAAATCGAGCAACTGCGCAATATCGTGAACAGCTCCGAAGGGCTGCCGGACGCCACCAAGAGCGAAATCCTCCAACGGCTTGCCGCTGTGCAAGAAGAAGTAAGTGGCATCGCTCAAGCACCGGACACGGTGACAACAGAAGAAGACATTCCCGCCGTCACCAATACTGTGCGCGCCCTTGGCCGTCTCGCTGGAGCTGTCAAAGGACTCGAAGCCTCCCACCCCAAAATCACCGCCACGGTCAATAACATCTCCACCGCGCTGGCGAACATTGGGATATAAAAGTGCGGTGTTCACGCTTAAACGTGATCGAACAAGTGGCTAAAATTTCCCGTCACGCTTAAGCGTGAACACCGAGCGTAGTGATCCCCTACCGCCTCTTCACAGGTCCGGCAAGAATCGTCACCGGAGTGCCGACGCGAACGTTCTCGAAAATTTTCTTGGCCATGTCGTTGGGCAGGCGAATACAACCGTGTGACGCGGTGGCGCCGGGCTTGGGGATTTTTCCAGCGTGCATCCCGACACCATCCTCGCTTAAACGCACGTAGAAAGGCATTTTTGCCGGCTTGAACTGGGCACCTTCCGGGATCGGATCCTTGACGGCATTGAAATCGCTTGAGAGCACATCGCCCTTGGCATCCAGCAACATGCCGTAGAGGTTGGAGACTTTGTCGGTGGTTCTTTCCATGACATAAAATTGACCCGGTGGTGTAGGGTGCGTGGATTTTCCTGATGCGACATAAGTCCAGCCAACTTGTTTCTTTCCGCGATAGAAATAAGCCTTCTGTTCATCAAGCCGGATGACGATGGAAGGCGGGCCGGAGACATTGTCGCCGCTCCACTCATACATTTTGAGGGGCGCGGCCTTGCGCACTTCGGTGGAGACTTTGGTCTTCTTGGCCGACGTGGCGCAGGAAGCTAGGAGAACAGCGAGAAAAACTGGCAGGCAAACAAAAATATTCTGTGTCATGGATGAAATGTGATGCCACAAAGCAGACGGGATTCAAGTGAATGACGCGAGGGAGATGTTGAAAAACGTCGTTCTGCACTCACTGTTCCGTCTTTAGGGATCAAGACTACAACTTCTCAACCATAAAACTTCCTCCTATCCCCCATGCCGGTGCCACCGAAATTCTGCGTCGTCATCCCCTGCTACAACGAGGAGGAATCCATTCCCGCGCTGGTGGAAAAACTGGTGCCACATCTGGAAAAGGCAACGGACGGCGCATGGCGCATCCTGTTCGTGGATGACGGGAGCGGAGACCGGACGGCAGCGATGATCTGGGAATTGAATGCCAAAGATGCGCGCTTCCAAGGTGTGCGACTCAGCCGGAATTTCGGGCATCAACCTGCGGTATGGACGGGATTGCAACACGCGCAGGGCGAATGCATCGGGGTGATTGATTGTGATTTGCAAGACCCGCCGGAAGTGCTAATGGAACTTTATCAAAAGGTCGCCGCCGAAGGGTTCGATGTCTGTGCGGGCGTTCGCGGAAAACGCGAGGACTCACCGTGGTGGTTGCGCGCGGCCTACAAGATTTTTTACCGCGTGATGAACTGGATGGCGGAGCATGACTACACATTGGACAGCGGCGACTTCTGCGTCGTCAACCAACGAGCGCATCATGCGCTGCTTCGGCTGAGTGAAGCCGCGCCGGTGCATCGCGGGTTGCGCTCATGGATCGGATTTAAACAAACAACATTGAGTTATCGCCGTCCGCCGCGGCAGCATGGAACCAGCAAATACAACGTGCGA
>JAYVQB010000546.1:0-3356 GCA_043757085.1 Verrucomicrobiota bacterium | reverse complement strand
GGGGAAGGGGCCGCGTTTTTGGTTGTCGGCATGAAGTTTTTGCTGGCGGCGAATCCGGTCGAGTTCCTCGCTGAGCTGGCTTCGGAGCTGCTCGACCTCGGCGCGCTGGGTTTCGAGGGTGCGTTCTTTTTCGGCAAGAGCCTGCTCACGCCGGGCGAGGGTTTCTTCGCGCCCGTCGGCACAGAAGCACGTAGCGGCCAGCATGAGGCTGAGAAGAAAAGTGAGAGGGAGATTGAGGAGGGAGGCTGCTGATTTTGGCACTGGGTCGGATGCTTCGTTTAATTTTTGATTCCTAGATGCAAACTGCATCCCATCATTGCATTTATTCAAGTTATCAATCGCAGACTTCCGCGAGCAGTTCCTTCAGCTTGCGCGCGGGCCATTGTCCTGTTGCGTTTGATTCGCCGAGGTGGCCGTAGTTCAAAATGGAACCGCAACGCGCCAGCACAATGCGGGAGGCGCGGCCCAGTGGTCCCATGCCCATCACGCTGACCGGCATCCGTCTGGGGCCGTCGAGAAGTTTCAGAAGTCGTGCGACATCGCCGGCACTCTGAAGGGTGGTGGCAATTTTTACGGCATCGAACTGAAATTGCAGCGCCATGTCGATGGCCCCTTGCAGCACTTCATCTGAGGGTGTGGCGTTAAAATCATGGAATGATCCGATCACGGCAACTCGTTTCGATTTGGCTTTTTTAATTAAAAGCTGGAGATCAAATGCACTGCGCAATTCGACATCCATCATGGTGGCGAGATCGAGATGGGAATCCAGCAAGGTGGATCGCTGGGCGCTATCAAGATTTCCGTGACCGCCTTCGTCGGGATGTCTGGCGGTGATGAGAAGTGGGCGCGGCAATCGTGCGGCGTGATCGTGAAGTTCGCCCGCCGGAAGGTCGATCATATCCAGCCTAAGCTCGAGGAGATCGCAGTCCGCCGAGCTGAGCGTGGTCGCGGCAATGCTTTTCAATGTAGGCGCGGAGGAAACCACGCCGACGACGAGCGGCGAGGGGCTGGCGAGCAAACTTTTATTGGTTTCCAGTTGAGGCATTATCGAATTTATGCTTATTATTGAGAAATACTTAACTTAATTTAAGTAAATCACTTATTCTCAGTATGATCGGGCGTCGTCAAGAAATCAATCTCCAGCTCAATCAGCTGGCTGATTTCGTCATCCTTTCAGGGTGTCTTTTTTTGAGTCATCGGCTGCGCGCAGTGGTCGGGCCAAACTTGTTGCCCGGGATGGATGCCGTGCCGGGGTTCGCTCATTTTTTCTGGCTCTTGGCGATCATTGCGCCATTCACTCCTTTGGTATTGGAATCGCGCGGATTTTACAAAAACATCCTGAACAAGACCTTGGACGAGAGTTTGCGCCAGCTGGCCGCCACGTTGTTGCGAATCGGGGTGATGATCGGGTTTTTTCAGATATTTTTCCGTTGGGAGATTCACAGTCGCGCGGTGCTCGCACTCACGGGCATTCTGGGTGGACTGGCGCTATTGCTGAAAGAGCAGGTCATCAAAGGAATCATGCGCCGTCGCTTGCTCTCTGGTCATGCCAGCCGTGAGCGGGTGCTGCTGGCCGGTGCGCCTGAGGATACGCGGCGGATGATCGAGACCATGTCGGGCGATCAGCTTGCAGAAATCAATATCGTGGGTGAGTTCGATGTCTCATGCGAGCCGGGTTCGCGGCTGGTGGAATTGCTCCATGAAAAATCAGTCTCGCGGGTCGTGTTCGCCGCGCAGCATGTTCATTTCAGCAAGATCGAAGAAGCGGTGCAAATCTGTGAGACCGAAGGCGTGGCCTCATGGATCAGTGCGGACTTCCTGCAAACTACGATCACGCGTCCCACATTCGATGTGCTCGGAGGAAGACTCATGATCGTTTTTCAGACGATGCCTGATGTATCATGGGCGCTGTGGTTTAAGGATGTTTTGGACCGGCTGGGCGCGTTTCTGCTGCTGGTGCTGACAGCTCCCCTCTGGCTGCTGGCCATGGCGGGCATCTGGCTTAGTTCTCGTGGCCCGATTTTTTTCAGCCAAGATCGCGCGGGTCGCAACGGCAAACCTTTCCGTATGTATAAGTTCCGCACGATGTGTCTGGAGGCGGAAGCGCTGCGACAAAAAATGGACGGTCAAAACGAAATGTCCGGCCCTGTTTTCAAAGTGAAAGATGACCCGCGCGTCTTTGCCTTCGGGCGATGGCTGCGCCGTCTGAGCATTGATGAACTGCCGCAACTCTTCAATGTCTTGAAAGGTGAAATGAGCCTTGTCGGGCCGCGCCCGCTGCCGCTCTATGAAATTGACCGCATCGAAAAACACGCCCAGCGCCGTCGTCTCAGCGTGAAGCCGGGCCTGACCTGTCTCTGGCAAATCATGGGGCGCAATCGCATTGACAGCTTTGAAGAATGGGTCGCGCTGGATTTGAAATACATCGACAACTGGTCGCTCTGGCTGGATCTCGAAATCATGTGCAAAACCCTGCCCGCAGTCTTGCGAGGATCGGGTGCACATTAATTTTAGATATTTACAAAGTTTTTCGGCGTGTTGCCGTTATTCTCCGATACGAACGTTTTCCCGTTTGCAGCATCTCCACAATAAGAGCTAGAATCCTCGCCCTATGTCCGAACCAGCCCACTCTACCGACCCGCTACCAAAAGATGATGTCGCCGCCATTGATGAACTCCGCCAGGTTTATCAAAAGCTCACCGATGAACTAAAAAAAATCATCGTCGGCCAGAAGTCGGTGATTGAGGAACTCGCCATCTGCCTCTTTGCGCGCGGTCACTCGCTGCTTATGGGCGTTCCCGGTCTGGCGAAGACATTGCTCATCAGTCGGCTCGCGGAGACGATGTCACTTTCCTTCAATCGAATTCAATTCACGCCGGACTTGATGCCGATGGACATCACCGGCACGGACATCCTTCAGGAACTCCCCGGTGGCCATCGCGCCTTTGAATTCGCTAAAGGCCCGGTCTTCGCGAATATCGTGCTCGCCGACGAAATCAACCGCGCACCGGCCAAGACTCAGGCCGCGATGTTGGAAGCCATGCAAGAACACCGCGTCACGGTTGCGGGTCGCACTTACACGTTGGAAGAACCTTTCTTCGTGCTCGCGACGCAGAACCCGATCGAGCAGGAAGGAACTTATCCGTTGCCCGAGGCGCAGCTCGACCGTTTCATGTTCATGATCGGCGTCGATTATCCTTCACGCGATGAGGAAATCCAAATCGCCCGCACCACTACCGGAGCCTCGGTTCCAAGGCTGGATCACATTCTTGATGGTGCCAAGGTGAAAGCCTTCCAAGACCTCGTGCGTCGCGTGCCGGTGGCCGGACACATTTACGAATTCGCTGTTGATCTGG
>JAYVQB010000545.1:0-3371 GCA_043757085.1 Verrucomicrobiota bacterium | reverse complement strand
GCGCAGCCTACGAGCCACGTCAGGATACCGAACGCCCAGGGCACGATTTGATCGTGGCGATTGAGGAAGACCAGCTCGGGAAATTTCGCGAGGTCTTTCACGCGACTGTAATCGGTGGGGTGGTTCCGCGCGCTGGTGATCCAGCCGATGTGCGACCAGATGAAGCTGTGCTGCACGGGCGAGTGAACATCCGGCTCCTGATCCGAATGCACGTGATGATGACGATGCACCGAAGCCCACCAGAGCGCGCCGCGTTGCATGGCGGTGTTGCCGAGCACGGCGAACAAAAACTGCATGAAGCGCGAGGTGCGGAACGCGCGATGCGAGAAATAGCGATGATACAAAGCGGTGATGGCAAACATTCTCACCAGATAAAACAACGCCGCCGCGCCCACTGCGGCCCAGCTCCAGCCGACGACCAGCACCAGCAGACAGCCGAGGTGCAAAATGATGAAGGGAATGCAGCGTTTCCAGTCCACCTTGTCCTCGCGCTGGCGCACGGCTTCGACGCCTTCAGGATGATAGTCGGTGTCCCACCATTGGTGGACCATGATGAGAAATTGTTGCCAGATGGAAGTCATGTTGATGATGCGTTTAGAGATGCGAGTTGGATGTGAATGTTAGCGCGTTGGCGGTTGCAAGGCACGGCGATAGTTCATGATGGCGTCGCCGATGGTGTGAGCCAGTTCGGTTCTGAAATTGGCCGCCGCGATGAGCCTGCCGTCCCCGCTGTTGGTGACGAAGCCGCCTTCAAAGAGCACGCCGGGGCGTTCCAATCCGGTGAGCACATACCAGCGCGCGCGTTTCACGCCGCGATCCACCAGCTTGAAGTGATGAACTACGGAAGCGTGAATGGCGGTGGCCAGCGCAATGTTCTCAGAGTCGCGCTGATTTCCGTTGAAGGCGAGACTGTCAACTCCCCTCGCGCCATAGTCGGACGATGCGCCCTGCGGACTGAGCGCATAGGTTTCGATTCCCGTGGCTGCGCTGCCGCCGGAATTGAAATGGAGGCTGATATAAATGCTCTTGGGAATTTGGTTGGCAATCTCCACCCTGCCTCCGAGCGAGATGAAAGTGTCATCCTTGCGCGTGAGCACCACTTTGAGTCCGCGCTTTTCCAGATCGGCCTTGAGCAGCGCGGCCAGTTGCAGCGTAAAATCTTTTTCGTAGCCGTAAATGCCCCGCGCCCCGGAGTCGTGCCCGCCATGCCCGGCATCGACCACCACGGTTTCGAACACACTGGCGGTGTTGATGTAGCTGGGCCGCAGCACGGGGTCGATGAGCTTGCAGAGATCCAGCCGGGAGATGAGAATCTTGCCGCCAGTTTCTTCGATGGGGTGACTCAGGACAAACTTGATGTTGTTGATGAACAAATCCTGGCTGCCGATCTGGCCTTTCATGATGAGCACCGGAGAGGTGAACCAGACCGCGCTGCCGTCTATTTTGTGATCCGCAAAACGATAGAAGCGATGAATGCTCTCTGCCGTCACATAATCGCGATCCTGATAATGAATCAGGTCCCAGCCAGCCATGCCGCCTGACTTGGCTCCATCTTTCTTGCTGGAAGCGGAAGCTTTGGCATCCGCATTTTTTTTGGCTTCGTCAGCGGCCTTGTCGTCCGGTGACGGCTTGTCGAACTCACCCTCGCCGCTGCTTTCCACGCCTTTCCCATCCTGATCACGCCCGGCTTTCTGATGAGTCACATCCGTGGGTTCATCTTTGGGCTTGTCAGGTGTTTTTTTCTCGTCAGTTTCGTTGTTTTTTGGAGAGGGTTTCTCGGGGGGCGCTTCTACCTTTTTCTTGGTTGCGGGCTTTTTAGTGTCCTTGTCGGCCTCCTTGGCGACCGACTTAGGCTTCTTCTTAGTGGCAGCAGTATCGTCTTTCTCCTTGTTCTCCACTGCTGCTGCCGCCCACGCGCAGCACACGAACAGGCACAGGCAGACGCGGAAAAAGCGCTTGCTGGTCAAAATGTGGCTGCTCATAAGGAGCCGTCAAATTACACACGCAGCCCGGCTTTGCAAACCGTGTCACTCACGCGCCTTGGTGTCGAGCCAGATGGTCACGGGGCCGTCATTGATGAGGGAAATTTTCATGTCCGCCCCGAACACGCCACGCGCAACAGGAACACCGGCTTCTTCCTCAAGCTTGGGCACATACGTTTCATCAAGCGGAACGGCGAGTATCAGGCGCAGTGCGTGAAAATCGGCTTCGCACCCAGCGCAGGAGTCGCCGCCATCGGGTGGTGCGGGGCGGTTTGCGTAGCTTCGCGGCGAGCCGATCGCTGCGGTCGCGCAGTTTATTTATTTTGAGGTTCTGCGCTGCCAGCAGTTCCTGAAGCGGTGCGAGTTGTTTACCAGCGGCATCCCGGAAGGCGGTGCTCTCTTCCGTGATCTCTTGAATGCGATGCTCCGCCCAAGCGTCCGCGACTTCGGCAGCGAGCTTAAAATGCCGGATTTCTTGGCTGGCGGGATCGAGTTGAAGCGGCGAAACGGGAGCGATGGGATGCCACTGTGCGGCTAGTCTTTGCGCCGTGAGGCGGGTGCGGCGGAGAGCGTTAGGAACGGCGTCTGGGAAATCGGGATCCCACGGCTCGAACTCCGTCATGGCCTCCGCCCACTGGGTCAGGAAGCGGACCCGGTTGCGCTGGCAAATGAAAATCACAAACGGCAACGTAGAACTGGATCTGGCATGGTGCCGTAGGGAAGATGCGGGTTCGCAAAGCATTATGGCCCCCAGCCGCCGCAGGCTCATGGCGAGGCTGACATCCACATAGTAGGCTGGATAAATCCCCTCATTCAGACCGCCTACGGCATCCCAAAGATTGGCGCGGACGAGGATGCAGCACGTGCCTATGTAATCGACGGGCCAAGGTTGATCCGGTATCTCGGCTGGAACAGGAACTGGGGAAGTCTGGCCATCCCGCCAAAGGATGGAACCGGCATGTTGCGGCGTGCCGTCCGGATTCAATACTCGGCTGCCGACGGCTCCGGCTGCCGGATGCGCGGCAACGGTTGCGAGTAGAGGTTCTAGCCACCCGGGGCCGATTTCCACGTCATCATGCAGCAGCACCAGAAACTCACCGCTGGCCAGACTGCGGGCACGATTGTAACCGCCGGCCACGCCTAGATTGGCGGCGGATTCGGCGACTTTCAAACCATGGCATCTTTCACGCACGAGGCTACGGACAGCTTCGGTGGGAGCATTGAGCACCACGATGACCTCACAGGGCACAGACGCAGGAAGGTGAGCGGCCAGCGACTGCAGGCAGGCCTCCAGTTTCTCCGCCTGACTGGTGGTGGGAATGAGCAGCGAAACCAGAGGGGCTTCCGCCAGAGGCAACCGGATCAGCACTGCGGAATCATTCATACCGA
>JAYVQB010000544.1:0-13290 GCA_043757085.1 Verrucomicrobiota bacterium | reverse complement strand
CTTGGCAACTCCAATCAATCTGCTGCTCAGCCTACTTGGGAATATGATGCTCAAGCAAAAATTTCCTTCACCACATTGCCGCTGACGTCGGTCAGTCGGAAATCGCGACCTGCGTAGCGATAGGTGAGCCTTTCGTGATCAAGCCCCATAAGCGCGAGCACGGTGGCGTGCCAGTCGTGGATGTGAACTTTGTTCTCGACGGCTTCGTAGCCGTAGTCGTCGGTGCTGCCGTAACTCATGCCGCCTTTTACGCCGCCACCGGCCATCCAGATGGTAAAGCCTTTGTTATTGTGGTCGCGTCCATTCCCTGTTTGCGCGTGCGGGGTGCGGCCAAACTCTCCGCCCCAGATAACAAGCGTGTCTTTTAGCAGCCCGCGCTGGCGCAAGTCGGTGAGAAGGCCGGCGATGGGCTTGTCAATCGAGCCACAGTTCTTGGGCAGATCGGTAGAGAGATTGCGATGCTGATCCCAGTTGCCGAATGAGACTTCAATGAAACGCACGCCGGATTCAGCGAAGCGACGTGCCATGAGACATTGTTTCCCAAAAGCATCGGTTCCTTCTTCGCCGATCCCGTAGAGTTTCTTCGTGGCCTCAGATTCCTTCTCCATGTCCATGACTTGCGGCACGACGTTTTGCATGCGGAAAGCGAGTTCATTGCTCTGGATGACGCCTTCAATCTGCGGGTCGTAGCCTTCTTGCGCGAGCTTGGATTTGTTGAGCGTCTGGATGAAGTCGAGCTGCGTGCGCTCGGTCTCCGCTGGGTAACGCGGATTGGTGATGTTGCTCATTGTGGCTTGAGCACTGCCGCCGCGACGCTGCTGAAATTGGGCCAGAGGATTGTTTGCGCCGAGCTTGGTGCCTTGATAAATGGCTGGTAGAAACGCGCTGCCGTAGTTCTTGGCTCCTCCGCCTTGGAGCGGGGGATTGATGGTGATGAAGCCGGGCAAATTTTCATTCACGGTGCCGAGGCCGTAAAGTGTCCATGCGCCAAGCGATGGGCGGATGAACTGCGAGCTGCCGGTGTGCATGGCGCTCACGGCCTGCGGATGGTTTGGGAGATCCGTGTTCATCGAGCGGATGAGGCAGAGGTCGTCCGCAAGTTTCGCCACATTGGGGAACAAAGATGAAATCCACAGGCCACTGCGTCCGTGTTGCGAATATTTCCATTGTGAGCCGAGCAGCGTGGCCGGGCCACCACGCCCGCGCCCGGATTCCTTGCCGCTGTCGGCTTGCAGTTTTGGTTTGTAATCAAAGGTGTCCACATGCGATGGCGCGCCAGGCATGAAGAGAAAGATGACCCGCTTGGCGCGTTGGGCGAAATGCGACGGCTTGGCTGCGAGCGGGGACACGCTGCCCTGCACGGACTGTTCCGCCGCCCAAGTGTTTAATGCAGAAAATGCAAGGTAGCCAAATCCGCTGGAGGTGGTTTGCAGAAAATGACGACGGGAAAAATCAAATGGTGAATTCATGGCGTGTTGGTGATCTATGTTTCGGGATTCTGCATCAGTTCAAATAACGAAATTCCGCACTCGCCATCAGTGCCTGGCAGAACGCGCTCCAGGCATACATGCTGATGTCTTTGCCGCCCTTCTGGTTCTTGGCCTTGCTGGCGTAGTTATTGAAAAAGGCACGGGTGACTTGTTGTTCCTGTGGTGTGGCCGCACGTCCGAAGGCAAGGAAGTAGGCGTTCATGATCCGCGAGTTTTCATCTTTGGCGGAGTCATAGACTCGAGTGGCAAAGGCATCGCTCAGGGACTGAACTTGCGAATTGTTGAGAAGGTATAGGCTCTGGGAGGGGACGTTCGTATTCTCCCGATCTCCGGTGACAAGACCGGGATTGGCAAAGTCAAAGAGCGAGAGCACTTCCGGGACTTGATCGCGCACGATGGGCAGATAAACCGAGCGATGAAAATTTGGCTGCTGGCTGAGTTGGAAAAGTTTGATGAGTCCTTCCCGGCCTTCACCGGCAGTGCATACAGGTGAACCTTCCTGCGGATAAAGATCGAGCTTGCCACTGATGGCGAGCATGGCATCGCGCATAGATTCGGCATCGAGGCTGCGGGTGCTCATGCGCCATTGCATCGTGTTCTCAGGATCAATGGCGAAGTTCTGTGGCGAGTGCTGCGTAGCCAGTTGGTAGGTGCGGCTGAGCACAATTTCGCGCACCATTTTCTTGATGCTCCATCCGTTATCTATGAAGCGCACGGCCAGATGATCGAGCAGTTCGAGATTGACGGCTTTCTCACCCATCGCGCCGAAGTTGTCCACGGTGCCAACGATGCCGCGCCCAAACAACCAGCGCCACATGCGGTTGACCATGACGCGCGCGGTTTGTGGGTTGTCCTTGCTTGAGATCCACTGTGCGAGTTCAAGGCGTCCGCTGCCACTGGTGACCGTGGGCACTTTTTCTTTGAAGAAAACTGGGACTAATCCGCGGGGCACGGTTTCACCGGGCTGAGCTGCTTCGCCGCGTCCGTAGATCGCGCTGTTCACGGGAGACTTCCGGTCATAGACGCCCATCGCGAGAATGCGGGGGTTTCCTTTTTCATCATAGCGATTGAGCGAACCCATGAGATCGCCGGTTTGCTGGCGGATCGCGAGGAACTTGAAGACATCCACATCCTTGCCGGTGCGGCGCGCTTCGATGGCTTCCCGTGTTTTTAGTTCACGGGTGTCATTGAGTTGTTTGATCTTGTCGGCGATGCCGGAGCGCTCGGTGGCACTGATGCCATCGAATCCTGCGATCATGCGTGATTCTGCGCCGAGATCAATCAGGTCTGACGGATGATTGTTCTGCACGGCATTGTTGGTGCCGTAAAGCGTCTCGCTGCTGAGCATGATGCCAGCGAGTGCGTAGTAATCTTTCTGAGCGATGGGATCGAATTTATGATCGTGACAGCGGGCGCAGGCGACAGTGATGCCGAGGAACGCCTGAGACAGGGTGTCTATTTGCTCGTCGGCGACCTCAAGCGCGAACTGGCGTGGATTGCGTTCGTTGTGGGGTTTGCTCCCGATAGCAAGAAAGCCGGTGGCGACAATTTTCTTACTTTGGTCAGAGGCGCTTTTGTAGGGCAGTAAATCGCCCGCGATCTGCTCGCGGATAAACTCATCATAGGGCAGATCGCGATTCATGGCGTCGATGACCCAGTCGCGATAACGCCAGGCGAATGGGTAGGGGACGTTCGTGTCCTTGCCACTGGATTCGGCGTAACGGGCGACGTCCATCCAATGCCGGCCCCAGTATTCGCCATAGCGTTCAGAGGCGAGCAAGCTGTCAACGATGCGAGCGAAAGCTTCAGGCGAGGAGTCTTTCAAGAAGGACTGGACGGCTTCTGGCGTCGGCGGCAAGCCGGTGAGGTCAAATGTTACGCGACGGAGCAGTTCGGTCTTGGAGGCATCTTGGACTGGTTGGAGATTTTTCGCTTCCATCTTCGCGAGTGTGAAGCGGTCGATGTCCGACTTTGGCCACGCGGTGTTCTTCACTGCTGGAGGTTCTGATTCTTTTGGCTGTTGAAAGGCCCAGAATTTGCGCCCTTCCTCCAGATTGATTTCCTTCTTCTTCCACTTTGAAGCCGTGGTGCCGGCATCGGCTACTGCACCTCCGCTGCGCGGATCGGGCGCGCCCATCTTGACCCATTGCTCGAAATCTTTGACAACACTGTCGGGCAGTTTCGTCTTCGGCGGCATTTGATTGTCCTTGTTCGAGTAGCGAATGGCCTCGATGAGCAGGCTGTCTTCAGGTTTGCCGGGCACTACCGCAGGGCCATTCTCGCCGCCGTGCATCACCGCTTCCTTGGTATCGAGCTTGAGGCCGCCCTTGATTTTTTTTGCCGTTGCGGAGTGGCATTCATAACATTTTTCGACCAGCACCGGACGGATTTTGCGCTCGAAGAAATTGACTTGCTCATCCGTCAGTGCGGCGTCCGCAGCGAGCAATGTCGGGCCGGTGAGCGCTGAGAAAATCAGGGGGAAGATCAGCTTGTTCATGGCAGGAACGATATTGGATTTCAAGATGCTGAAACACACGCTGCTGAAATTAGTTGTGTCATTTATTACAAAGCGTGCGGACATTATGTTGAAACGTTGACCATGGGCCGTGATGCGCCATCTTTCTGCGCACCCTTTTGATGAAACACGACACTGCCTTTCACCTTGCTGTGCGCGACGCGCAGAAGCGCGACCCGCGTTTTGCACCGCAGGCCTATGTTTTTCTTTGTGATGCACTGTCCCACACGATGAAGTTAATCGGGCGCGAGGATTCCGAGGACCGTCATGTGGCGGGGCCGGAACTGCTGGCCGGTTTTCGCGATCTGGCTTTGCGTGAGTTCGGGCCAATGGCACTCTGCGTGATGCGCGACTGGGGTATCACGCGCAGCGAAGATGTCGGGAGCATGGTCTATCTGCTCATCAACGTCGGATACTTCGGTAAGAATGACTCTGACAGTATTGAAGATTTCTCTGACGATGTTTCTATGCAAGAAGCCCTGACCAAGCCCTTTCGCCCGGCGAAAAGCATGGAATTGTAACTGTGAATGATATAAAAATGAAAGACGCTCCCACACTGCCGCCCAACTCTGCGCAACTGCACACGCTCGACAATGGCCTTGAAGTCATCATCGCGGAGGATCAGGCGCATCCGGTTGCGAGTGTGCAGCTTTGGGTGAAGGCGGGCAGCTTGCATGAAGAAGCCTGGACGGGCGCGGGTCTGGCGCATCTCGTGGAGCACATGCTCTTCAAAGGCACGGCGAAACGCGGGCCGGCCCAGATCGCCCAGGACATTCAGGAACGCGGCGGGCAGGTGAATGCCTACACGACGCTGAACCGCACGGTCTATTACATTGATGGTGTGGCGGAGAATGTGGAGGGCTATCTGGAAATTCTCTCGGACATGGCGCGCGGTTCATTGTTCGATGCCACGGAACTGGCGCGTGAGCAGGAGGTGATTCGACGTGAGTTCGCGATGGACAATGACGATCCGCAGTCGGTGTTGCAACATCTGCTGCAAACCACTTCGTTCCGTCAGCACCCGATGCGACATCCGGTCATCGGGCATCTGGAAATTTTCAATCAGGCGGGGCGCGATGTTGTGGCGGGATTCCATGCGCGGCATTATGTGCCGAACAACTGTTTCGTGGTCATCTCCGGCGGAGTGGATGCCGCTGAAGCGTTGCAGTCCGTGGAAAAATATTTTGGCTCATGGGAACGCAAACCTTACGAGCCGGTCGTCATGCCTGCCGAGCCGGATCAAACCGCGGCCCGCACAACGCGGAAGGAATTTAATACGGATATCGCCCGGCTCTCGCTTGGCTGGCACATTCTGGGTGAGGCCCATGTGGACAAGGCTGCGCTTGATGTGCTGGCATTCATCCTCGGTAGTGGAAGAAGCTCGCGGCTTAACTTGGAACTTCGTGAACGTCTCGCCATCGCCCATTGGGTGGGGGCCAGCGCGTGGAGCGCCTTGGATTGCGGCCTGTTCATCATCGAGGCGGAGGCGGATGCTGATGATCTGGAGAAGGTGGAAACATCTATCGTGGGTGTATTGACGGATTTGAAAAATAATGGCCCCAAGCCCGGCGAACTCGACAAGGCGGTGCGGGCCACGTTGAGCCATTCTCTCAGGCTGCGCAGCACGACTAAGGGCGTGGCTTCCATCCTCGCTGGAAGCTGGCTGGCCGTGGGCGATCTCGATCATGATCGCGCTTACCTAGCGCGAGTGCAGGCGCTCACGGTAGATGACATCATTCTTGCGGCGCGGAAATATCTGGCCGGTGAAAAAGTCAGCCGGGTTTCGCTGCATCCCACGGGGACTTTGCAGATGTCCGGTAAAAATGGGGCGGATACAAAGCGCGGTGAAGTGGAGAAATTTGAACTCGGAAACGGACTCACCCTGCTGGTCAGGCCGGATGCACGACTGCCGCTGGTATCCGTGCGGACTCAGTTTCTCGCCGGTGTCCCGATGGAAACCGCAGCCAATGCGGGCGCGACTCAGATCACGGCGCAGTGGCTCAGCAAAGGCACTGCCAGCTACACCGACGAAGAAATTGCCGCATTGCTCGAAGTGCGCGGCGGCAGCCTGTCCACGAATGGCGACGCTCACCGGCTGGTGGTTTCCGCCGATATCATGCGTGGCGATGAAGAACTTGCGCTGGGACTGATCAGTGAAATTCTTCAGTCACCCACTTTTCCTGCGGCGCATCTGCCTAAAATTCAGAAGAGGCAGCAGGCTGCGATTCGTGAGGAAAAAGAAGACCCACTTACGGTGGCACTGCGCCGCGCGCGCGCGGAAATTTTTGCCGGACTGCCGTATCAACGCACGGCCTTGGGCACGGCGGAGAGTGTCGCCGCTCTCGGCGTCGAGCAGTGTCGAGATCTGTGGAAGCAAAGTGTGCAGGGGCGCAACGGAGTCATCAGCGTGTTTGGTGATGTGGATGTGAAGAAGATTCGCGAGCAGGTGGAGAAATTGTTTGGCCCGCTCCCCGCCGGGGAGCGATCCACCGCAGGCTTCACGCCTATGAGTGCAAAGGCCAAGCCGGGCCGTTGGGATGTGAAGCTCGACAAGGAGCAAGGCGTGCTGGTCATTGGTTTTCCAACCATTGATCTGCATGATGCGAGCGTGCCCGCATTACAACTCATTGACGAGGCTTGCAGCGACATGGGCTCGCGATTATTCAATCGCATCCGCGAAGAAATGGGACTGGCCTATTTTGTCGGCACCAGTGCGTTCCACGCTCTGGGCGCGGGCGCGTTCTATTTCTATGTCGGCTGCGATCCGGCGAAGCTTGATCTCGTGGAAGTGGAGTTGCGCAAGGAGATCGCCGATCTCGCCACCAACGGATTGCGCAGTGATGAATTGCAGCGCGCCAAGACCACATGGAAGGCCTCCTGGCTCCGCGCCCAGCAGGGGAATGCTGCTATGGCTGATGGTGCAGGTTGGGATGAACTCTGTGGTTTCGGCCACGGGCATTACATGAAGTTGCCCGGCATTATGGAAGCCGTGACTGTCGCGGAAACAAAGGCGGCTGCGGCGCGGTTCTTTGCGGATGCGAGTGCCTTTGTGGTGCGTGTGCGCGGTGAAGCAGAGAAGTAATTTAGTTTAAATTTATGCGGCCGACTTGAATTTTCAGCAACGTCGCCGCTCCCGAAGTTGGTATTATTATGGCGAAACATAAATTGAATCCACCTTTCCTGTTGAGCGTATGGTAACTTTGGAGGACAATTATTTCCCGCAATGTCTGAAGAATCCAATCACGAAACTAACAGCGCAGATACATCTGCCGGCAATCGCACGCTGGTTACACTGGCGAGTCTGATCGTGGTGCTCACCGGAGTGAAGCTGGCAGCCGCGTTTTTTATCCCGGTCGTGGTGGCATTTTTCCTCAGTGTGCTCGCCTATCCCTTGATGCGGTTGCTGATACGCGCGCGGTTCCCGTTTCCTGTGGCTCTCACTGTCACGGTGCTTTTCATCATTAGTGTATTGATGCTTTTTATCAACGCGGGCACGGATTTGCTCGTCAAATTCAGCAAGGAAGTTCCCAAGGACATTGAGATATTGCAGGGCTACGCCACCGACGCTGGCAAGTGGCTTGAAAATAAAGGAGTGAAGGACGCAGAGGACGCCGTGAAGAACTCCTTCCATTGGCAGGAACTAATCGGTTATGCCAAAGAAGCAGACGTGCGCAGCGCGCTGACCAAAGCGCTCGGCGCCGCAGCGGGAACAGTCGCGGAATATGCCGCTCTCATGACCACCATTTTAATCCTCATGTGTTTTATTCTCAGTGAAGCCCGAGGCACTCACAGCCGCGTCGAGGCCGTCCAGCACGCAGGAGGACCCGACCTCAAGAAGCTGTTAAACTCCGCAACAGACATTCAAAAATACCTTGGTATCAAAACCATCCTCAGTGCCATGTGTGGTCTGTTGGCCGGAATACTCTGTTACGTGGTTGGGCTGGATTATCCGATTCTGTGGGGACTTTTGGCATTTCTGCTGCATTTCATACCCGCGGTGGGTGCGCTCGTCGCGGGGGTGCTGCCGTTCTTGATGGCGCTCGTGAAACTCGATCTCGGCCACGCCATTGCAGTGGCCATCGGTTACTTTGCCATCAATTTCCTCATCGGGAATTTCATCGAGCCGACACTCATGGGCCGCCGTTTTGGAGTCTCCCCATTTGTCGTCGTTCTCAGCGTCTGGTTCTGGGGCTGGATGTGGGGGCCGATCGGTGCTTTCCTCGCTGTTCCGCTGACGATTATGATCAAGGTCGTGATGGAAAACAGCAAGGAGTTCCGCTGGCTCTCGGTCGCCATGTCCAAGAAAAAAGTGAAGCATGGCGAGGTGGTGCTGGAGATGCCTGAATTCGACGAAGCCGAGATGCTCGGTGGCGGAGCGGCTACGGAGCCGCCAAGGTAGAACGACTTTGTAAGTCGTTCAACGGTTAACGATTTTCAAAATCGTTCTTCGTCATTTATGCCCGCTCCAACAATTCTTCGGGGTGCGAAATGAGTTGTCGCGCACCGTTCTCCCGCAACTCCGATTCACTGCGGAAGCCCCACAAAACGCCGATGGGATACATGCCCGCATTCACGGCGAATTGCATGTCCAGACCCGAGTCGCCGACATAAGTGCAATCCGAAGTTGCCACGCCAAGCTGTGACGCCAGATCGTGTGAGGCCTGCGGATGCGGCTTGCGCGGCACGTCCTCACGTGCGCCGAGGACGGCATCGAAGGTGCCTACCGGGAAGAAATGATCGCAGCACAGCTTAGTGAAATGGTGCGGCTTGTTGGAGATCACGGCAATCTTCATGCCTTTGGCTCGCAGTTCGGATAGCACTTTCAGAATGCCGTCATAGACCTTCGTTTTGTTTTTCCAAGTGTCATGATAATGACGTTGATAGTCCGCGAGAAGTGCCGCTATTTTGTCGGGCGTCAGAGTTTCTGGCAGCACGGCACGCTCCACGAGCTTTTGCACACCTTCGCCAATGTATTGCGGGAAAAGCTCCAGCGGGCGGCAAGGATAGCCGTGTTCCGCGAGCATCAAGTTCACGGCATCGGCCAAGTCTTCGAGTGAATCAATCAGAGTGCCATCGAGATCGAAAATGAATGCTTTCATGTGTGATTGGATGAAGCGTGGAAGATCAGATCAAGCAAACTCTTTTCACTGAGTATTCTTCTGGGCATTAAGTTGGTGTAACAATTATCTTGCATAACTTGATATTTTAATAAACTATAGCATTACCATACATGCCAGTTCCTACGATAGATGCCGTGACGACATCTGCGAGCCAGGTCGCAGATGTTGAGCCATCGACTGAAGTCGCCAGCGATAGGCCCGTGCTTTTCCGTCCTAACGTTGCCGCCATTTTGCTGAACATGGAAAACGAAATGCTCATAGCGGAAAGGGCGCACATTCGTGGATCGTGGCAGTTCCCGCAGGGCGGGGTTGATCCCGGTGAGGGGCTTGAAGAAGCCATGTTCCGCGAGATGGAGGAGGAGATCGGCGTGAAACAACATCTTCTTCAGATTCTCGACAGCAAGGGCGGCTACCGCTATGAATTTCCCAAGGGTCGGCTCAAATACGGCATCTACGGAGGACAGGAGCAGGTCTATTATCTGGCTCGCTTTCTGGGGCACGATGAAGACATCAATATTGATACCAAGCATCGCGAGTTCGGTCGCTGGCGCTGGATCAAGCCCGAGAAGTTCGACATGGAATGGGTGCCGCGTTTCAAGCGTGATGTTTATCAGCGGGTGTTGCGCGATTTTTTTGGACTGGAAAGATGAAGCCGACAAATCCAGTCGAGTCCGCAGCCGGACGCTGACCTAATGGAGGCGATGTGTGTCTTGGAGAACTTTTTTTGCCAATCTCAACCACTCCTGCTGGCAGGCGTGGAATGCCGTGGTCGAATTTACGCGCGAGCATCCACTGGATCCGCTGCCGTTGAGGCATGCCTTGAAAGGCTATCGGCGCGAGTGGTTCAAGGCTGACTTGCGAGGGGGTTTTGACGGGGCGTTGCTCGCCATACCTCAGGGAATTGCTTTCGCGGTCATCGCCGGATTGCCTCTGGCCTATGGCGTGACTTGTTCCGCAGTGGCGTGCATCATCGGGTCATCGCTCGCCAGTTCGCGTCACGCTGTCTTCGGTCCCACCAATGCCACGGCTTTCATGTTGGCATCATTTTTTGCGGCGAATCCGCACATTT
The DNA here is from genome assembly GCA_043757085.1 of Verrucomicrobiota bacterium. Taxonomy (GTDB): domain Bacteria; phylum Verrucomicrobiota; class Verrucomicrobiia; order Verrucomicrobiales; family Verrucomicrobiaceae; genus VFKE01. The sequence goes on along the minus strand of JAYVQB010000544.1, from coordinate 3,096 downwards.
CGCCGAAGGAGGCCATGCCGATGCTGGTGTTCCTTGTCGGGGCGTTGCTGGTGATCGGAGCCTATTGTCGAATCGCGGACATGACCCAGTTCATCAGCCGGTCGGTGGTGGTGGCCTATCTTTCTGGCGCGGCGGTGCAAATGTTCGCCCATCAGATCCCAGTGGTTCTCGGAGAAGATTCGCTGCGTTCCGCGAGTGAGCACCTGACCACGATTCCGGCCAGAACACTCTTTTCCGAGCTGTCCGGCGTCGCTGAAAAATTATCGACCGTCAGATGGCCGGCGATACTGGTTTCTGTTTTTACACTGCTTTGTTATTTTGGTCTCAGACGCTGGCGCCGACGTTGGCCTGCGCTGGCCATCACGCTGGTCATCTCGTCATTGATTGTCTGGCTCATACGGAAGCAGGGCGTGACCATTGATACCTTCTCCGATGCCACCTTCACCTGGCGCGAACTGTTGCCGCCATTTCCTGATTTTACCGGACGGCATTCAGGCACCCATTTCAGCCAGCTTTTCGGACTTTGTGTGTCGCTGGCTTTTCTTGTCACTCTGGACAACTCCTCCATGTCGCGCACGCTTGCCAGTCGCAGCGGGCATGAGGTGGACGCCAATCAGGACATGTTCAGCCTCGGTGCGGCCAATCTGGCTTGCGCCTATCTCAGCGGAATGCCCGCCTCGCATTCGCTCACACGCTCGTTGCTGAACTTTGAAAGTGGCGCGCGCACGCCCTTGTCGATCATTATCAGCGGAGTGCTTTGTCTTGCTGGGGCACTCCTGCTCGGCCCTCTCGTGGCCTATATCCCCAAGGCGGGGCTGGGCATCATGGTCATTTGCGTGGCTTGGTCGCTGATCAATCCGCGCCAGATACGCATCTGCTTGCGTGCGACAAAGTCAGATGCCTTCGTTTTCATCATCACGTTCATCGCCACCTTGTTAGTGCCGCTGCATGTCGCTATCTTCACCGGCATCGGTCTGTCTGTGATGCTTTATCTGCGCAAGGCGGGTCGCCCGTCTCTGGTCGAATATGAGTTCAACAAAGAAGGCCATCTCGCTGAGGCCCAGAGCGCGCAGCGGCAAAACCCGTCCATCTCCATCGTGCATGTCGAGGGTGATTTATTCTTCGGTGCCGCAGAGCTTTTCCGCACTCAGATTCAGCGCGCCTGCTCCGATTCCAATCTCCGCATCATCATTCTCCGATTGAAAAACGCCCGGCACCTTGATGCCACCAGCGTCATGGCTCTGGAGGAACTCATCATCAATCTGCGGGGTTCCGGTCGCAATCTCATCGTCAGTGGTGCGATGCGTGATGTCTATCGCGTCTTGAAAAACAGCGGCATGATCGAACTCATTGGTCGCGAAAATTTCTTCATGGGCAGCGCCGCCAATCCCAACCTCGCCACCCGCAACGCCCTCCGTCGCGCCCAGGAAATCCTTGGCGTGAAGGACGCTGACATCCATATTTATTTTGATCCTCGGCAGCAGGCCGGGTCGGGGATATGATAATTCTTCCAGTGTAGCCGCTACCGATGGTCACGGGCAGTCAAAATACCTTTGCGCGTCATCGCCCTTTCGCATATGAGACGCGACCAACGGTCGCAGCCACATTTTACTTGCTGGCTTGGTCTATGTGTTACTACTTCCATCATCCCTGTCATGAATTGCTTCCACGCCGCTATCAAACTGTTCATGTTTGCGATTAGCAGTCTGGCTTACTACGGCGAGATTCATGACGCAGCAGAAAAAGGTGATCTGGAAAAAGTCAAAGTGCTGCTCAAAGCGAATTCTGACCTAGTCTCCAGTAAAGACGACAAAGGTTATGAGTATACGCCTTTGCATTTAGCTGCGATGGGGGGGCACAAGGACATCGTAGAACTGCTACTTTCCAAGAAAGCTGATGTCAACGCCAAGGACAAATGTGGCTCGACGCCTTTGCAACTAGCAGTAGATAGGAACTACAAAGAAGTGGTGAAACTACTGTTAGCCAAGGGAGCAAATGTCAATGCAAAGCCCGAGAACTCTGGCGGGACGCCCTTGAGCTTGGCTGCGGCAAATAGTAACGCGGACATTGTAAAGTTGCTTCTGGCTGCAGGAGCCGATGTGAACGGCGATCAAGGCGACGGCACACCTCCTTTGATAGAAGCTAGTCGAATCGGTAGCAAAGAAGTGGTGAAACTGCTATTAGCCAAAGGGGCCGATATCAAGGGAGACCGAGGCGTAAGCGCATTACTGGTCGCGATTGAAAGTGACCGTGAAGAAGTGGTGGAATTGCTTCTGGTCAAAATCAATGTCAATGCCAGTCTCAGTGCCAAAGGTGGATGGGGCATGACGCCATTATTGGAGGCAGTTCAAGGCGGCCACAAAGACCTAGTGAAATTGCTATTAGCCAAGGGAGCTAATTGCAATGCAAAGCATACACTCACCGGAGATACGCCATTGCACTGGGCAGTCGGATTGAACACTGACGACGTTGCGGAAATTGTAAAGATGCTCTTGGCCGCAGGCGCGGATGTCAATGCCAAAGACGAGTGGGGTGGGACGCCTTTGCACGAGGCAGCGGCAGAGAATTCTAATCACACCACAAAACACACTGCGGACGTTGTTAAGCTGCTGTTGGCAGCAAGGGCCGATGTCAATGCAAAACACGGGGAGGCCTATCGCGGTGCGACGCCTTTACACTTCGCAGTGGATAGCGGCTCAGACGTTGTTAAGTTGCTGCTGGCCGCAGGAGCCAACGTTAATGCCAAAGACGACGATGGATTTACGCCCCTGCACAAGGCAACCGAAGAGCACAAAGAGGACATTCAGGAGTTGCTCCGAAAGCACGGTGGTGTCGAATAATCGACTTGGAAATTTGGAGCCAGCATGGATGACGGGCTTCAGATTGAATGGGATTCTCCACCATTTTTTAATTTGAAGGACAAGGGGCAGGATGTTTCTTCCCATCTCCAATGAAAAACTACCGTCCGCTGCTCCTTCAGAATTTGAACCTGCAATTGCCGGGTATCAAGGTTCACCGGCTGCGCTTGAACCGGCATCTTCCAGAGGCTCGTTGGACGGAGCATGAACATGCGCATGATCAGATTCTGGTCTATTT
>JAYVQB010000543.1:0-3375 GCA_043757085.1 Verrucomicrobiota bacterium | reverse complement strand
CGGTGGCGATGTTTTCCTGGAGATCATCGATGTAGATTGTCTCGGACGGGGACAGGCCGAAGCGCCGGATGGCTTCTTGATAAAATTCTTCATGCGGCTTCATGCAGCCCGCCTCGAAGGAATAGATGCCATCATCGAACAGCGAGAATATTTTGAATCGCTCAAAGAGCCAGTCCTTGTGCAGGCCGCTGGTGTTGGAGAAAAGATAAAGCGGATGCGTTCCCACTAGCTGCTGCACGAGTTCCAAAATGGGCGGGTTCGCGGAAAAAATGTCGCTCCAGATGTGGGTGAATTCCTCGCGGGTGTCACGGAAGCCGATGCGGGTCATGGCCTGCGTGATGAAGTCGGCATCGCTTAGGCGACCAGATTCCAAGTCGTCCTTGAAAGGTGAGAGCATCTGCAAAACTTCTTCCGCCGTCGCGTCACTCTGCTGCGCGAACTTTTGTGCGGCTTCGCGAAAATCGAAATGCACCAGGACATTGCCGATATCAAAAAGGAAGGCGCGCTTCATGGGGCGAGTTCGGCCAGAACACTTTGGGCGATTTTCAACGAAGCATCCGGCTCGCTCAACGGCAGCGCATTGGCCTTCATGCGCTTCGCCTCGGCACGATTGTTCGCCAGCAGTCGCGCGGCTTGCACGCCGGTCTCTGCCGGTGTGTTCGTGACCACGCCACAGTCGTGCTTCACGAGCAGTTCGGCATTGCCTTCCTCCTGACCGGGCACGATGAAATCAATGATCGCAGGGCAGCGTGCGGCGAGCGCCTCATGCAGGATCGCGCCGCCTGCTTTGCAGATGACCAGATCGTGGGTCTGGAGGATACGCGGAATTTGATTCGTCCAACCTAGCACTTCGATGGATGCGCCGGGCAGGGAGTCCATAAAACGTCTCAGTGTGTGATAAAGTCGGGACTCGTGTTTGCCCACTGGCAGGGTCAGATGCGCCCCCGCCGCGAGCAATGGGCGCAAGGCTTCGAGAGTCGCGCCGACGTGACTCGCATTGGTGGAAGGCAGATAGATGATTCGCCCTTGAGAAAGTTCGGCCAATGGCGGCGGAGTCTTCGTGAAATCCAAATGCACGGGAAAACCGGTCGTGATGATTTTTTCATGCTGCGCACCGATGGCAGCGAGCGCGTGCTTTGAGTCTTCGTCGGCCACAAAATATTTGTCACTGGGCGCGAGCATCCAGACGGGATGAATCGAGATCGAATCGGTGACCACCGTGAAGATCGGCGGCACGGGAAGCCCTTCCTCGCGCAGTGTCTGGATGATCTTGCTGAAAACCGGATACGTGGAAACGATGGCCTGCGGGCGCTCCCGAAGAATCATTTCCCGCAGCGAACGGCGCAGCCCCGCGAGAATGTCCAAGCCGCCGGAGTCGCTGAAATCCATCTTCGCCGAGCGGGCAAAGACCCAGCCCCAGAGCTTGGGCGCGCGCGTGATGAGCATTTGGTAGTTGCTCTTGAGCAAGGGGGACAAATGCGGATGCGCCACATCACAGAGATCGACGATCCGTGTTTCTACCTGCGGGGCGATTTGATTTAGGCCGGACGCGACGTTGCGAGCGGCCGTGTTGTGGCCGTCGCCGAAACCTGCGGTAAGGAGCAATATCACAAGAGTTTTCTTTTAGCTCTCGCCCAGCAGAACGCGATGGGAAAATGACAATAATGTCACATTGGAGACAAAAGACTTTAAGATGGAAGATAAAAGACAGGGCCTCAGAACCGAGAAGCTTTGTCTTGCATCTTGTGTCTGGAAGTCTTGTATCACTCATGCGCATTGGCATCATCGGCGGAACAGGATTCATCGGGCGTTCACTCGGGCAGGAAGCTCAAAAGCGCGGGCATTCCGTTGTGGTGTTTTCTCGTCAGAAAGAGATTTCCTTGTCGTGGGCTGCGGAAGTTTGCCCCATTCATCAGGAAGGCACGGCCTTAGATCCATCAGGCTTGGACGTGCTCATCAATCTCGCGGGCGACAATGTCTTCGGCCTCTGGACTTCTGCAAAAAAACAGCGCATTCGCGACAGCCGCGTGGTTTTGACGAACCGCATTGTGGACGCATTGAAGGAATGCCCGAAACGGCCTGCAACTTTCATTTGCGCCTCTGGCAGCGGTGCCTATGGGAATCGCGGTGATGAAATTCTGACTGAAACTTCATCGCGCGGCGCGGGATTTCTGGCGGATGTTTGCGCGGACTGGGAAGCCGCAGCGAACCGCGCGCAAGCTCTCGGCATGAGAGTGGTGCTGCTGCGCACCGGGATGGTGATCGGTCAAGACGGCGGCGCGTGGCCCTTGCTGCGACGTGTCTTTAGCTTTTGTCTCGGCGGCAGGCTCGGCGATGGCAAGCAATGGGTGCCGTGGATTCATCTTGATGACGAGGTGGGGATCATCTTGCACGCAGTCGAGCGTCCGAATATCACCGGCCCGGTGAATCTTGTCGCGCCTCATCCAGTGACCAATGCGGAACTTACTGCGGCGATTTCGCGCACCGTGAAACGCCCCGCAATTTTTCACGCGCCAGCGTTCGCCTTGAAGCTTGCCCTCGGCGGACTTGGCAGTGTGGTGCTCGATAGCCAGCGATTGCAGCCTCTGGCGGCATTGAACGCAAAATACGAATTCAAACACCCCTATCTCAACAACGCACTCACGGAACTTCTAACTTCTAACTCATAACTTATAACCCTTTTCCCATGTCCGCCCAGCAAACCACCATTGGCCTCGTCTATGACTACGACCAGACGCTCAGCCCTGGTTACATGACCGACGAGGTGGTGTTTCCGCATTTCGGAATCAATGCCGCGCAGTTTTGGAAGCGCACAAACGCGCTGGTGGATGAGCAAGGTTACGACGGCGAGATGGCTTATCTGAAGACGCTGCTCGACTGCCTCACGCCCGACCCGCCGTCCAATGCCGACCTGCGCAATCTCGGGCCAAAATTGAAATTCTTCCCCGGCCTGCCGCAGATGTTCACGGAATTGGACGATGTCTTGCGAGAAGAACATCGGGTCATCGGCGTGAAGCTGGAACATTACATCATCAGCGCTGGCTTGAAGGAATTGCTCGAAGGCAGCGCGCTCCGTCCCCATGTGAAAGCGGTCTTTGCCAGCGAATACGCGGAAGATGCCACGGGCCGCATCAGTTTCCCGAAACGAGTCATCAGCCACACCACGAAGACGCAGTGCATATTCCGCATCAATAAAGGAATGCTCCAACCGCATGAGGATGTGAATGATCACATGCCGCCGGAGATGCGCCCGATCCCGTTTCAGAATATGATCTATGTCGGCGACGGGCCGACTGATGTGCCTTGTTTCACCTTGATGCGGCGCTACGGCGGGAACGCCATCGCCGTCTATAATGCCGAAGACAAAACGCGCGT
>JAYVQB010000542.1:0-3383 GCA_043757085.1 Verrucomicrobiota bacterium | reverse complement strand
AGGCTGCCTTGCAAGGCAAATGGGATGAGGCGCGTCGCGTGCATGACAAATTCTATCCGCTCTTTGCCGCATTCTTGAAGCTCTCGACTAATCCCATTCCCATCAAGGCCGCGTTGGCTCTGAAAGGCATCTGCGACGGAAGTCTGCGGCTGCCAATGTGTGAAATGGGTGATGCACAAATCGCGGAACTCAAGGCCACGATGCAGAAACTTGGATTGCTTTGAAGCAATACGTCAGGTGCGATGCCCAAAAAAATTCAATATCACAATGAGTTCCATACTAAAAATTCTCATTACCGGTTGCAAAGGTCGTATGGGCCAGGCTGTTATCAGCGCGGTCGAGGCCGGACCGGAAACGGTCGTCGGCGCGGCGATTGATGTGGGCGATTCATTGGATGAAGCCCTCGCCAAGAGCGACGTGGTGATTGACTTCACCTCCCATCATTTCACCGATGAACTCATTGAGGCATGTCTGAAATATCGCAAACCGATTGTCATGGGCACGACGGGTCACACGGCGGACGAGCTCACCAAAATTCGCAATGCGGCGAAGACACTGCCGCTGGTGCTGGCGCCGAATTTCAGCGTTGGCGTGAACACCTTGTTCTGGCTCACGCGCAAGGCGGCGCAGATTCTTGGCGAACCCTTTGATCTGGAAGTCATCGAGATGCATCACCGCATGAAGACGGATTCGCCCAGTGGCACCGCACGACGGTTGGTGGAAATTCTTTGCGAAGAAACAAACGTCAGCTACGAGCACGACACGCGCCATGGCCGACTCGGTGATGTTGGCGCGCGCACGAAGAAGGAAATCGGGGTTCATGCCCTGCGCGGTGGCGATGTGGTGGGTGATCACACCGTCGTCTTTGCGAATGTCGGCGAGCGAGTTGAACTCACGCACAAGGCATCCAGTCGCGACACTTTTGCCAACGGCGCGGTGCGAGCCGCGAAGTGGCTCAGCGGGAAGACTGCTGGGATTTATGACATGCAGGATGTGCTGGGGCTGAAGTAGGACGATTTTGAAAATCGTCGAACGTTCAACGACTTTGAAAGTCGTTCTACTTGCAGCGACCCCGGAGCATTATTTCGTGCGAAGACAGCATTATATTACCCATGATCTACGGCATTGCTCTCGGTTCTAATCTTGGTGATCGACTCGAAAACCTACGTTGTGCAGTGCGGCGACTCGTTGAAGCGAACATCAGGCTGACAGCCGCAGCACCGGTTTATGAATCCGCGCCGGTGGATTGTCCGGATGGTTCGCAGAATTTTCTTAACACGGTGATCGAGATCGAGACGGAGCTGTCACCACTGGAGTTGCTCAAGAAATTGCGCGCGATTGAAATGGAACTGGGCAGGGCGGAGAGACGCGATCATCACGCGCCGCGAACCGTGGATTTGGATATGCTATATGCCGACCACGAGGTGATGGAGTGTGACGAACTCACACTGCCGCATCCGCGAATGACCGTGCGGCGTTTTGTGTTGCAACCGCTGGCGGATATTCGCCCCGAATTGATTTTGCCGGGGCAGGGGAAGCCGATCGCGGAACTCTTGCAGTTATTAGCAACCGATGAGCCGCCGCTGAAGCTGGTGGCGCGGGATTGGATCAAATGATTCCGCCTCGTTGCGCGTCTGCGGTTTGAGTTGTATGCGTGGCAGGTGCATCCGCTCAATGAACAGTTCAGAAAACGCAAAGTCGGCGGCGAGAAGCTCGCGGTGCTGACCGCTTATGATTATCCAACAGCGAGGCTGCTTGATGAGGCGGGCGTGGACATGGTGCTGGTCGGTGATTCGCTGGGAATGGTGGTGCTCGGATTGCCAGACACAACAGGTGTGGATATGAACATGATGCTGCATCACGCTGCGGCGGTGCGGCGTGCGGTGAAGCGGGCGCCCGTGGTGGTGGACTTGCCCGCGCGCAGTTACGACCGGCCTGATCTCGCTTTGCATAATGCTCGGCGTCTGGTTGATGCCGGGGCCGATGCGGTCAAGCTGGAAGGTGGTGTTGCAGTTATTGAACAGGTCAAGGCGATCACGCAGGAAGGCATTGGCTATGTGGGACACATCGGCATGCTGCCACAAAACGTGAAGATTGAGGGCGGTTACAAGAAGAAAGGCAAGACCGACGCGGATGCGGCCCGGTTACTCGATGATGCGTTGGCACTGGAAGAAGCGGGCGCGTGTGCCGTGGTGCTGGAGAGCATCATGCCGCTGGTTGCGGAGAAGATTTCAGCGTCGCTGAAAATTCCCACCATCGGGATTGGAGCTGGTTCCGGCTGCGATGCCCAAGTGCTGGTGACTCACGATTTGATCGGAGCATATCCGTGGTTCAAACCGCCCTTCGCGCAAAGCCGCGCCAACGTCGCGCATGAGATCACACGTGCCGTGCGCGAATTCATCTGCGCAGTGAAAGCCGTTGATTAGGCTTCGACAGTGGTGCTGCGGGCTGCGAAAAGCGGAATGGTCTTGAATCGGCGGCCTATGGCCTCGGCGTTGTAGAGTGCCAGCAGCAGAAATGAGCCAGTCAGATCGGCGGCGAGAGAGTTGCGGAAGAACATCCAGGTCGGCGGTGCGCCCGGAGTGCCGATGGTGAGGGACTGCCACCAACCGGAGATATTTTTGGCATACATGGGATTGATCGACCAGGAAAGGCTGTTGGTGACGAGATAAAAAACCACGCTGCATGTGAGAGTGCCCAGCAGGGTATCGATCACGCTTGCCCGGCCACGCAAACGCGATCCCCAGAAGGCGGCTCCGGCATAGCACGCGTAGGCCAGAAGCACCTCTGGGCGTCCTTCCGCCTGCGTCCACCATTTGGCATTTTCGCTGAGCAAATCGACGCCGAGCAGCAGCAGCGCCCAGCTCCACCATGGAAGGGGCTTGGGAAAAACGATGGTGCCAGCGAAGGCCAAGGCCATGACTGGGGAGAAATTCGGCAGGCCTTCGAGGATGTGGTGCTGCGTAAGCACGCGGAGCACGAGGACGGCGAGCATGAAAATGAGGGGAAGCCAGGCGAAAGGCGAGCGCGAAGAGGGGGAGATCAGAGACATGTGGGAACAGAGTGCAGAACAGAATCACGGACAAGTTTAGATTTGTCTAACAAAAACATAGACAAGTCAAGCGGGCTAGCTAATTATTCTTTCTATGACTCGATTTCCAAAGCTCATTTTCTGCCTGTTTGTTTTTGCATGCGCCGGCCTGCCACGCATCAGTTTTGGAGTCACGTCCTTTCTTATGATCCAAGGGCCCTTCGCATCGGGCGGCGCAATGGAAACGCATGAATGGCAGGTGAACTATTCGGCCGGACAACTGACGACCGGACTCGATTTGTTAACCGCAGTTTTCGGCAATCCAACGGCCAACGGAACATACACCGATGCC
>JAYVQB010000541.1:0-3396 GCA_043757085.1 Verrucomicrobiota bacterium | reverse complement strand
ACCACCGTGAGTCCGGCGTCGCTGAAGCGTTGATGAATGATCTTCATGCGGCGGATGCGCTCATCGAGATATTGCTCCGCTGCGTCGCTGCCGTCATCATTCTTGCAAATCGCATAGCTCATCACGCGGATGAGTTTCGCGCCAAGTTTCTGCATTCTTGGAATGGCGCGATTGATCTCCGCTTGCGTAACCGAGAAGTCATCGGTGATCTTCTTGGCCCAATTGCCGATGAGCGAGCCAAACCCGCAGACCTTCATGTTCGCTGCCGCAAGCGTTTCGCAAACCTTCTCAAAGACCGCATCGGGAATTTCATGCAGGTTGCCCTTCACACCGTCGAGTTCCACGCCGCGCATCTCAATGCTATCCCAGCCGAGTTCCTGATGCGCCTTAATCTGCACGTCGAGTGCCGCGCCTGCTTCGTCTGCGAGTCCGGTGAGTTTGATCATGCGCAAAGCGATAACCGCCGATGCAGCGCGGTCAAGGGAAAGGGGCGGGCGGTTAATGTATCAAGTGGTGCGGGTGATTGAATACAAGCTCAAAAGCTCAGCGCAGTGGGTGGAAAAAAAGCGAGATTGGGCGGCAGAAATTGTTTAAGTGAACAGTATTTGGCGTCTCGCCTTTGCAGTGTGACGCCGAGCAAGAACGCGACTGCACAAGTGCCAGTTCTGCACCGGCAAGAGGCACGGTGCGACACACAGACCGGAGGTGCTGTGTTACTTAGCGGAACGATTTAGCAAAATCATCCGCACTCGCCTTGGCCACGACTTTGGGTTTTTGAAAGGTGCTTTTTTCGCCTTTCTCAATGAGGATGCGCTCGTATTCCGAGCCGTCCATTGGCATCTGAATAGTGGCGTCTTTCCAAGTGGAAAGGAGGATGGCATTGGCCAGTTCGACGCCGTGGATACCTTGTTCAGCAGGCGAGAGGAGCTTCTCACCTTTCAAAATGGCGTTGGTGAAGTTTTGCAGGATTTCATTGTGTGCGCCGCCGGCGTTTCCGACGGGGATGTCCATGTGCCAGGATTCAGGTGTGGCAAATGCGGCCTCGGCTTCGCGGCAGAATTTCGACATCGGGGTGCGGTTGCGTTGGAAGTGGATGCGCGTGCCGCCCTCGACAGTGAGGCGACCTTGCTCGCCGGTGATGTCGAGGCAGTTGCGGCCAGGCCATTCGCCGGTGGAGGTGATCCACGTCGCAGTGAGTCCGCTATCATACATGAGCACCGCGGTCACGTCGTCCTCGACCTCGATGTCGTGGAAGCGACCGAACTGGCAGAAGCCGCGCACGCGCTGGGGCATGCCAAACATCCACTGAAAGAGATCGAGATTGTGCGGGCACTGGTTCATGAGCACGCCGCCGCCTTCGCCTTTCCAAGTGCCGCGCCATCCGCCGGTCGCATAATAGTAATTCGTGCGGAACCAGTCGGTCGTTTCCCAATTCACGCGGCGGATTTCGCCCAGCTCACCGGAGTCGATTAGTTCCTTCACTTTCTTAAAGACGGCATTGGTGCGCATCTGGAACATCGCGGCGAATATTTTAGTCTTGTCGGTGTGCGCGGCGATGAGGCGTTCGCAGTCAGCCTTGTGAACGGAGATGGGTTTCTCTACCAGCACATGCAGCCCGGCCTTGAGGGCCTCAATGCCGATGGTGGTATGGGAAAAGTGCGGGGTGCAAATAAGTATGGCGTCGATCTTGCCGCTCTGGATCATGGCGCTGACATCCGTGAACGAGCTTTCACCCTCATTCAGTTTTGGTATCGGCCCGACGGCTTCACAAAGGCAGGTGACGCGAAGTCCTTCCACCTTTCCTGCGCGAATGTTTGCGAGATGGGTCTTGCCCATGTTTCCGAGTCCAACGATGCCTAGTCTCACTGTGTCCATAAGGCTAATGAGTTTGCAGTTCTTTGCGTAGTTTGCAATGGATTGCAGTTGAGCACATTCAAAACCATCTCCATTAAAATGTCGCGAGGGCATTCAGCCCTCGTGAGAACAAGGGCTGAATGCCCTTGCTACGGATGCGCCCAATTTTTCTTGAAGGTATTGAGGCTTTAAAAAGCCACTGCAAACGATTGCAAACCATGGCAAACAACTGCAAACCACTGCTGCATGACCACAGGCACTTTACTCATCACCGGCGGCGCGGGCTACATCGGCTCGCACACCGTAAAACATCTCCTGAAGCGGAATGAAAAAATCGTGGTGCTGGACAATATGATCTACGGGCATCGGGATGCGTTGCCGATGGATCGCTTGACCTTCATTGAGGGCGATCTGGGCGATGCTGCGGTGGTGGAGAAACTGTTTGCGGAACACAAGCCGGAGGCGGTGCTGCACTTTGCAGCGTTTTGTTATGTCGGCGAGTCAGTGACCGAGCCGCTCAAATATTATCGCAACAACATTGCGGCACCATTGGTCTTGCTGGATGCCATGCAGCGGCACGGCACGCGGCGCTTCATCTTCTCATCCACTTGCGCGACCTATGGCAATCCACAACGCATCCCGATGGACGAGACTCATCCGCAGGAACCGGTCAATGCCTATGGCGCGAGTAAGCTGATGCTGGAGCGCGTGCTGAAAGATTGCGAAATCGCATGGGGACTGAAATCCGTATTTCTGCGTTACTTCAACGCCAGCGGCTGCGATCCCGAGGGCGTTATCGGTGAGGATCACAATCCTGAGACCCATCTCATCCCGCGCATCCTGATGGCCGCGACCGGTGAAATTTCTGAGATCACAGTTTTTGGCACCGATTATCCAACGCCCGACGGCACTTGCATCCGCGATTACATCCATGTGCAGGATTTGGCGCGGGCACATGCATTGGCACTCGATCATTTGCGAAAGGGTGGAGACAGCACGGCGGTCAATCTCGGCACCGGGCGCGGATTCAGCGTGAAGGAGATCATCTCCACGGCGGAGAAGGTCACTGGCAAAAATATCCCGGTGAGCTATGGCCCACGCCGCGCGGGCGATCCGCCGGAGCTGGTAGCACTTCCTGCCAAGGCGAAGCAAGTATTAGGCTGGGAAGCGGAATTCAAAGACCCGCGCGAGCATATTGAATCAGCTTGGAAATGGATCACCGGCCCGCGCAAGGGGCGCTATGCACAGTGACAAAATTGATGCTTTCGTCTGCGCGAACCCATCTTATAATGCGTGAAAATCGTTATAGTTTTGGATCATGAGCGCAATAAATCAGAGGCTTCGACAGCGCAATCGTGAGCGCATCGCGGAGGTATCTCGACGAGACGATGGCGCGGAAGTTCACGCCGCCGTAGCGGTGGCGAAACCATGGAGGCGAAGAAAGCTGGTGCTGGGCCTGCTTCTGATCCCAGTTTGTTTGATTGTCTCACTGACTTTCATCGAGTTGATTTATCGCGCCACATTGAGCGGTGATCTCTGGCA
>JAYVQB010000540.1:0-13391 GCA_043757085.1 Verrucomicrobiota bacterium | reverse complement strand
ATGCAGGCTGATCATTCTTAAAAAATGTCGCGACACCCAGAGTGCGCAGTCGGTTTGCTTCAAAGGAAGGATTCTGGGTGGCATCAAGATAGGGTGAGCCATCAAGAACAGCCACTTCATCCCACAACTCAAATTGCAACAGTGTCTCCAGCAAGCGCGTCCGTCCGAATGATGCGCTTTGCTTGCCGTTGTTCATGGTATTGAACTGCGGATGGCGCGGGATTTCGATGAGATTGCGCGCAATGGCCACTGCTTCACGCGCGTGTCCGAGTTGGTTTTGGGTGCGAATGAGCCACTCCGCATTATGCGCGTAGTTGTGAATTTGATCCGGGAGAATTTGCGTTCGGATCATGTAAGCATGATCCACGCGAATGGCCGCGTCCTGCTGCCACTCGGCATCTTCCTGACGGTTCACCTTGGAAAAAGTATGTCCCGGCATGTGCCACATGTGGGCGATGGCGGGCGCGGCCTGTCCGCATTTCGCCGCCGAAGCCAGTGCGCGGGATGGATTATCATCATCCCACAAATGAATGACGTAGTGATGCGCCGGATGCATCGGCTCCTTGGCCAGCACTTGTTCGATGAGCGCATTGACCGTCTCCCGGCTCACCATGGGAACGCCGTCTTCTTTAGCGTGCCAGATGGCCCAGGCCAGAAATGCGCGAGCTTCGAGATCGTCCGGGGAGTTATTGATAATGGCTTCGGTGTCCTTAATGAAATCCATCTGCCGCGCTTTTTTTTCCTTCTTCAGATCGCGATAAAAATTCGCGAGCGCCTCAATCCAGAGTTGCTCACGCTTTGACGCCTTATCTTTTTTCTCGCCAGCTTTCTTGATGAATTCAGTAGCGCGCTTTTCGTTGTTCACGTTGGCCATCGCGCAGCCCCAGTAAGCCATTGCGCATTCGGGATCGAGCGCGATGACCTGTCGGAAGGAACGCTCGGCTTCGAAATACCAAAAGCCATGCAACTGCCCGACGCCTTGATTAAAAAACCGTTGCGCCTCCGTGTTGTTGGTCGTGATCTGGAAATTTATCTTACCGCAGCCGTCCATCAGCACCGCAGCTTGGCGCGGACCTTCATCAAAGATGTCGCCATGCGATGAGTGACCGGGAAGGGGATCGGCGGCGTGGACTGAACCTGCCAACAATATGGCTAGAAATAAATGGCGCATGAAGTAAACACGCATCGAAAGCTCGTGATGTTTCTTCAAAGTTGTGCTCAGCAAGTCTGGGTTAGAGCAGACTCTTATAAAGATCGAAAGTTTTCTCCGCGATGGCACGCCATGAAAAATGATCCTCGGCGCGCTTGCGACCGGCTTTGGCCATGCGCTCCCGGAGACCGGCGTCGGCCATGAGTTTGTTGATCGCCTCGGCCAGATCACGCGAGAATTGTTCCGGATGTTCTGCTTCATAAGGGCTTTCCGATTGTTGGAGCAGGGGAACGAGAATTCCGGTTTCGCCGGGCAGCACGACTTCTTTGATGCCGCCAACAGCGCTGGCTACGACCGCGGTTTCGCAGGCCATCGCTTCCAAATTGATGATGCCGAAAGGTTCATAGATGGAGGGGCAGCAAAAAGCATCGGCGTGAGAATACAGCGCAATTTTTTCCTCCACGGGCAGCATAGCCTGAATCCAGATGATGCCGTCGCGCTTGGTCTGGGCGTCGGCCACGGCCTGTTTCATTTCCGCAGCTATCACCGGTGTGTCCGGTGCGCCTGCGCAGAGAACCACTTGGAAGCCGGGGTCGAAATGCTTGATGGCGCGCACCAGATGGATGATGCCCTTTTGCCGCGTGATGCGCCCGACGAATAGCACAAAGGGCTTATCAGGATTCACGCCATTTTTCATCAACACATCTGGCGCGTGAACTTTGTGATATTCCACGGGATCAATTCCATTGTGAATCACATGAATTTTTTTAGGGTCGGCATCAAAGAAACGCAACACATCCACTTTAGTTTCCTGCGAGACCGCGATCACAGCATCTGCCATTTCGATGGCCGTCTTTTCCACCCACACCGAGAAATCGTAACCGCCCGCGAGCTGTTCCCGCTTCCACGGACGCAACGGCTCCAGTGAATGCGTGGTGAGCACCATGGGAATGCCGTAGTTCAATTTGGCCAAAATGCCGCCGAAGTGGGAATACCACGTGTGCAGATGCACGAGATTGGCGTCAATGTTCGTTGTATTGAAGCTGAGGCTGCGCTGCACGGCGGCAAAGATGCTCTTGAGCGGCGCGGGGCAATTCCACAATCCCGTATCGAGTCCATAGCCTGTGGCTTTCAAGCGATCGTTGGTCTGGTCATCCTGATCGCCGAAGCACCTCACCTCCACGTCGCAGAGCCGGGACAGTTCGCGCGTGAGGTATTGCACATGGATGCCAGCGCCGCCGTAGATGTGTGGGGGATATTCGTTGGTCAGAAAAAGGGTTTTCATCAGCTCAGAAATTTACACTTTGATGGAGTTTCGCCACCTCGATATTGGACTGAGCATGAGCTTTGGTTAGCGCGCTATGAAGTGCCTCGGCGCGTTCCGGCTCACCATGAACTAAAAAAACATTTTTCTTCGCGCCGTTGACCCGATTGAACCAGGCCATCAGTTCATCGTGATCGGCATGGCCGGAATAGGAATCAATGATGACAATATGGGCGCGAACTTCGAAAGGATCGCCTAGGATGTTCACGGTCTTGAAGCCGTTGCGCAGCTTCCATCCCAGCGTTTCTTCCGCGCAGTAGCCGACGAACAAGATCGTGGTGTTGGGATTTTCGATGTTGTTGCGCAGGTGATGCAAGATGCGCCCCGATTCGCACATGCCGCTGGCTGAAATGATGACGGCTGGTTCCCGCAGATCATTGATCTTCTTGGACTCCTCGACCTCTCTCACCAGTCGCAAGCCTTCAAAGCCAAATGGATTATCGCGGTCAAACATTTTCTGGTAGATCGTTTCATTGAAGCATTCCGGGTGCAGCCGGAAAATCTCCGTCGCACTGACGGCCAGCGGACTGTCCACGATGACGGGCAGCGTGGGTATGCAGTTGGTTTCGCGAAGCTGATGCAGTGCGTAGAGAAGTTGCTGCGTGCGCTCCACGGCAAAGGAGGGGATGAGCACCTTGCCACGTCGGGCGATGGTGTCGTTGATGACGCGGCAGATGTGGTCGGAGGCGCCAGTGGGAAGCTCATGTTTCCGTCCTCCGTAGGTGCTCTCCATGATGACAAAATCAACATCATTGCATGGAGCAGCGGCATTGAGTAGATCATTGTTGGGTCGTCCGACATCGCCTGAGAAAAGGACGCGAGATTTTTTCCCCGTTTCTCGGTCATTAATGTCCAGCACCACTTGCGCGGAGCCGAGCAGATGACCTGCATCAATCAGCGTGAGCGTCACGCCATCGGCGATGAGCATGGGCCGGTCATAACCGATCGTCACAAACTGCCGCAGGCATTTCTCCGCATCGATGCGATTATAAGTCGGCTCCACTGGTGGCGGTTGCAAGCGGGCGCGTTTGCGATTGAGCCAGTCAACATCGCTTTCCTGAATGTGCGCGGAATCCGGCAACATGATCGTGCAGAGATCGCGTGAGGCATCTGTCGTGAAGATGTTTCCCGTGAAGCCTTGCTTCACGAGGTTTGGGAGATTCCCGCTGTGATCAATGTGCGCATGAGAAAGCACCACCGCATTGAGCGACTTCGGATCGAATGGAAAGTTCCTATTACGCTCGAACGCATCCTGTCTGCGCCCCTGATACAATCCGCAGTCCAGCAGGACGCGTTGTCCGTTGACCTCGATAAGATGTTGCGAACCCGTGGTGGTGCCTGCGGCTCCGTGGAAGGTGATTTTCATGATGAATTAGAATAGTTCAGAATGTTGAACCACGAATGAACACGAAGCTACACGAATGATGGGCGAGTTGATGTAAATCAGTTGCACTACATCCTGTTACTCTGATCGATCCTCGTTGGTTCATTAAAAACCGCGTCTCTGCGATCCAGCAAGGCCACGAGCGGCCCGGTGTCCAGCAGTATCATCTCCGCCATTGACCGAATCCTTCCAGATATATAGGATTGGTCGCGAGGTCGCCGATGCCGCTGTCCACGCAGCCAATAGCATCACCCATTAGTTCTCGGAGCGTTGGGCCATTTTCATCAGGTTCGGAAACTTCCGGAAGCGCGCGTTCAATGGTCTCGCGCACAAACTGTTCAGGGGCAATGTGTCGCTCCGCGCTGGCTGATTGCAGTCGCGTGGTCAGGGAGTCATTCAATTCCAAAGTGAGCGTGCTCATACCCGTTCAGTATAGCACGGCAGGAATCAGTCTGCCACCTTTGAGATGACGCTTTTGAGATACTCGATGCTCTTCTCCGCGATCACCTTCGCGCTCGGTGAGTAATCGAAGACCTCTGTGCTCAGCCAGCCGTTGTAGCCGACTTCGCGCAGCGCGGCGATGATCGATTCATAATTCACTGCGCCCATACCGGGGCCGAGAAGATTGGGGTCATTGGTGTGAAAATGAACGAGCCATTTTTTGCTGTCGCGGATGATGTCCGGGATGGACTTGCTCTCATCGCTCATGGCTTTCACGTCGAGATGCAGCTTGCACGCCGGGTGATCGACGGACTTGCAGAAGTTGATTCCTTCTTCGGCGGTGTTTAGAAAATTCGTTTCCTTCCGGGCCAGCGGTTCCATCGCGATTACCGCTCCATTTTGTCCGGCCACTTCCGTGACACCGCGCACCAGTTCCACTGCGCGCTTGATGGAGTCATCCCGATTCCATTCCGGCGCGATGGTGCGCGCCTTCGGGCTACCCCAGACCATGACCTTGCCGCCGAGCGCACCGCAGAAGCGGGCGATGTGCTGGCCGAATTTCAGCGTATCTTTAT
Source organism: Verrucomicrobiota bacterium (assembly GCA_043757085.1). GTDB lineage: Bacteria > Verrucomicrobiota > Verrucomicrobiia > Verrucomicrobiales > Verrucomicrobiaceae > VFKE01. Next base: position 8,517 of record JAYVQB010000540.1, on the reverse strand, counting down.
AGAGCATCGGATCGGGAGTCGTGATGCTGAGCCACGCGGGCCGGGTCAGCAGCCAGTGCAGCCCGATGATTTCCAAGCCGAACGATTTGGCGATGCGCGTGAGCCGCACGGCATCCGCCACGGTGAGATCACGCGCATCATCCTTCAGCGTGAACGGTGCCAGCTCCAGCCCCTCATAGCCGCAGGCCGCAGCATCTTCACACACCGTCTCGAACGGCGCATCGCCCCAGTGTTCATTGCAAATGGCAAATCGCATCTGTGGATGTAGGCGAGTGTTGCGGGCAAGGCAACTATTCTGGGGTGAGGGCACCGCTTTTACGGGCGTGGCTGCGGAAACTTCTGCCGCCTGTTTGACAATTCATTCTCGCTGGATAGGCTCTCCGCCCTCGCGTTCTGCGCGAGTAAACGGCAGAGTAGCTCAGCGGTAGAGTAGGGGACTCATAAGCCCTTGGTCGGGAGTTCGAACCTCCCCTCTGCCACCATCAGGTCTTCGTTGATCTGATGTCTGTTGCTGGTGAATCTAGTCTTGTTTTGCCTTTCGTGAAGAACGTTTCGATTTCATCGCTTTCGCCACTTTTCCGCCATGCCTTCATGGCCGGATTGGGCATCACCGCGACGCTGATCATTTTGACTGGATGCCAGTCGCCGAATCCTCTCGCGGGATCTCCGCTATGGAAGCCTTCGGGTTCGGTCACGCGGGCGGTGACGATGGCCATCGCGGATGCATACGCGAAGCACCGATGGAAGGCGACGCAGTCCAATGTGTTTCACGGCAGGGATTCGCAAGGGGTCAGCGTGGACACGCCGGATGAGAGCTACAAGCCGGAGCAGAGTTTCGCGGGCTGGTGGAAGCCGGGCGAGTGGAATACGGGCGTGCCTTATAAATGGGGCGGATTTGATACGCCGGCGCAGTTCGATGCCTGTGTGAAGTGCAACATGTATGCGGGCGATGTTTTCACTCCGCAGAAGCGCGAGATGAATAATTCCGCAGTGAGCCAGCACACGACGGGTGTGGATTGCTCGGGTTTCATCTCGCGGTGCTGGCGGCTTTCGGCTCCCTTTTCCACTTATGAGATGCACCAACTCTGCGAGACGCTGCCGGATTTTGAGTCTTTGCGGCCCGGCGATGTGGTGAACAAGGAGAACGAACACATTCTGCTTTTTGTCGGATGGACTGATCCTGATCACACGCTGATGGATGTCTATGATGTGGGTTGTCCGCCGCACTGGAAGGTGATGAAGCACAATACTTACACGGCCTGGCTGAAGAAGTATGAATACAAGCCGTTGCGCTACTACGGTATGAAAGATTGAACTGCGATGCTGCGCGCCGAACTCAGAACGTTGCGCCTGACCGAGCCGTTCCGCATCGCGCACGGAACTTCCGCCGAGCGCACGGTGCTGAGGGTGCGTTATGGTGATGCGGTGGGCGAGGCTCCGTTCGTTCCCTATTATAAGGAGGATCCTTCTGAAACGCTGCGCTGGCTCCAAAGTCTGGCATGGAAGGGCGGCCCGGCTCCGGCGCAAGGCCCACGCGCAGGACGGCTGGCGCTGGATTTGCTCTGGCATGACATCATCGGGAAACAGCGCGGGGAGTCGCTAAGCGCGATGTGGAGGATGGATGCAGCGAAGCCACCGCCGGGTTGTCGCTCGTTTAGCATTCCGTTTGATCTGGACACATTCGCAGAAAGAGTCATTGAAGTGAGCCGACAGTTTCGCGTGCTCAAGCTCAAGGTCGGCAGCGGGAACGTTGACTTTGATGAAGCCATTGTCGCCAGAGCTTGTGAAGCCGCGCCGGATGCGATCATTTTTGCTGATGCGAACGGCGGATGGAGTGTGGCTGAGGCCGCGAGATTGATTCCACTGCTGGCTCGGCACGGATTGAAACTGATTGAGCAACCGGTGCATCACGATGGTGGTGTGGAAGCGTGGCGGGAGTTGCGCGCTGCACTGCCCGTTTGTCCGGTGCCGTTATTTGCGGACGAGAGCACGCAGAAAGCAGATGATGTGCGGGCGTTCGCTGGACTAGCCGATGGAATAAATGTGAAGCTCCTCAAATGTGGCAGCATGGAGCAGGCGAAGACGATGATCCGGTTTGCGCGTGATCTGCGCATGAAGGTCATGCTTGGCTGCATGATCGAGAGCAGCATCGGCATCACGGCGGCGGCGCATCTCGCGCCGCTGGCGGACTGGATTGATCTGGATGGCCACTTTTATGTGGCCGACGATGATTACGAAGGTATTCGCTATGATGTGGAGGGGTGTCTCGTGATGCCCGAGCGTCCGGGGATTGGGGTGGTTAGAGTCTAGAAATAGGGCGGAAGAATGAATTCTTGACGAGAATATATAGTTCTATATATTTACAAAAGAATTTTAAATGACGCAAAATACCATCAAAGACTTTCGACTGCAACTCGACCTGACCCAACAGGCGTTTGCTAAGTATTTGGGGGTTACATTCGCGACGGTAAACCGTTGGGAGAATGGAAAAGCAAAGCCGCAAAAAGACCGCATCGAGCGCATCAAGGCTCTCTTCCGTGACCGGGAGACACCTCCTGAGCCTGCACCCGCGCAGCAATGGTTGATTCCTCCGCGTCTTGATTTTGAAGGCAAGCCCCAGGCAATCAAACTCGTGGTGGATGCGTGCCGATTGCAGAATGGGCATCTGTTCAACAAAGCCTTCGGCCTAGAACTGTCCCGCGTAGTGCCGCTGCCGCATCAGCGAATCGCAGTTTACGAGCACATGCTTCCGCAGAATCCGTTGCGGTATTTGCTCGCCGATGATGCCGGTGCTGGCAAAACGATCATGACGGGTCTTTACATCCGGGAAATGATCAATCGCGGGCGCATGAAGCGCGTGGTCATCTGCGCTCCTGCTGGTTTGACTTGGAACTGGCGGCGCGAGCTGCGTCACTTCTTTGATCTGGAGTTCACCATTCTGCGCGGCGCTGATTTTCATAAAAGTGATCCATTGCGGGAACCTGGAAAAAACCTTTTCATCATCAGCGTGGACACTGCGGCCACGGATGCGGTGAAGGAGAAACTGACAGCGCCCGATCTGGTGCCGTTTGATCTCGCGGTTTTCGATGAAGCGCACAAGCTCTCTTGGACAGATCCAAAGCGAGCGGACACCAAGACTAAACGCTATCGTCTTGCAGAAGCATTGAGCGATTCATGCACCCATCTGCTTCTGCTCACGGCAACGCCGCACATGGGCAAAGCGTTTCCTTACTTTGCTTTGTGGCGTCTGCTCGACAGCAAAGTGTTTTCCACACTGGAAGCGTTGCGCGCCGTGTCTGCCGACAAGCGCCGCCGCTACTTCATCCGGCGTCTCAAGGAGGAGATGGTGGATTACCAAGGGCAGGCCATTTACAAGCCGCGTCTCTGCCAGACGATCAACTTCAAGCTTACCGAAGATGAACAGGCGTTTTACGACGGGGCGACTGAGTATCTGCGCTGGAGCTACGACACGAATAAGAGCATCAACAAAAATGCCGCCGCGATGGTGGTGGCCGTGTTCCAGCGTCGGCTTGCAAGCTCGGCACACGCCATGATGGAATCGCTCAAGCGCCGTCGCGAGAAGCTGCTTGCGGCAGAGAAACCAAAGGCACAGCTTTCATTGGATCGCATCGGTTCATTCCTCGACAGCAGCACTGCGGACGAAGGCGAAAGCGATGGCAGCAGGGAAGGGGATGAGACGGTTGAAGACGCGGCGCTCGCGCTCGCGCAACCTGCGGGCAAGCAGCTCGAAAAGGAACTCGAATATCTCGATCACGTCATTGCCTTGGGCGAAGCGGTCAAGACTTCGCAACAGGAAGCGAAATTTCTCAAACTGCGAGAACTGATCGAGTCTGCGGAATTTCATCATCAACAACTTCTGATTTTCACCGAGCACCGCGACACGCTGGAGTATCTGCGGCAGCGTTTTGAAGCCCTCGGCTACACGGGGCAAATCTGTTCGATTCACGGCGCAATGGATGTCGAGGAAAGAGAAGCTCAGCGGCTCTTTTTCATGCCGCCGCAAGAGCGGAGACGCCAAGCCCTGCCGAATCCCGATGCGCCACATGCGCGCATGATGCTGGCCACGGATGCGGCGGGCGAAGGTCTGAACATGCAGTTCGCCTGGGTCATGGTGAACTACGACATCCCTTGGAATCCGGCACGACTGGAGCAGCGCATGGGACGACTGCATCGCTTTGGGCAGGCGCATGATGAAGTCCGCATTTTTAATCTCGTGGCGGAAGGCACACGCGAAGGTGATGTGCTCATTACGTTGCTCGCCAAGCTGGAAGAAGCGCGCAAAGAACTCTGCACCGACAAGGTGTTTGACGTCATCGGTCAGCAATTGCAGGAAATTTCCCTGCGCGATCTCTTGCGCGACTCGCTCTGTGAAAACGCGCCCTACAGCGCGCAGAAGAAACTCGACTCGCTCCTCGCGACACAACGGCTGCGCGCCACAGTCGAGGAGCAACGCAAGCAGGCATCGGCCTTCGGTGACGTTGCCCAGCGGCTCGGGCAGCTCAACAACGAGATCCAGTTGGAGAACTTCAACCGGCTCCTTCCGGCCTATGTGCAAAACTTCGTGGAGCACGCCGCGCCGCTCCTGGGCGTGAAGATCGAGGGCGACGTGGCGACGGTCGCGCGCATCGGTATTGCCAACAGCAACGGACAATGGCTCCGGTCGCTCGGCGCGGACATGCCGGACGGCTTGCCGGATTTCATCACGGTGCGCCGTGACGCTCAGATTCCCGACGTTGACCCGAAACGCATCTCCTTCCTCCGCCCTGGGGACCGCATCTTCGACGGACTTTGCGCCGAAACCCTGGAACGTTTCACGGCGGACGTGGAGCGCGGGGGCATCTTCTGCGATCCAGGCGCGCAAGCTCCCTACTTTCTCGCGGTCTATCTGTGCCAGGTGGGTTGCGGCGATGCCAGTGGAAAGAAAGGCCGCTCCGACTTGTTCGACAAGCGATTGATCGCCCTGCGCTGGGACGGGCGAGGGGAGTTTGAACCCTGCGGCACAAACCATCTGCTCGCATTGCAGGAGGCTCCCCGCTCCCTGGTCTGGAAGGCCGGAACGCTGCTGGTGAATCCAGAAGATCAAGTGTCGCGCGCGGACGGATACGCACGTTCCCTTGCCGAAAGCACCATCCTCCAGCAAATCCGCGCCACCTTGCGCGCAGAGGCTTCAACCCGTGTGCAGGACTTGATTCGCGGTTACGATTTTCGCGGCGGTGAACTCGCGGAGCGTCGGGCTGATCTTTCCCGGCGTGTGCGGTCGGGGGACAATGAAGCCGCGCCCGATCTCGAAGTGGTGAAGCAGGAACAATCCCGGCTTGAGGCGGAAAAAGCAGAAGCATTGATGTTTGAAGAACGTCGTGCAGAACTTGCGGAAATTGCGCGCATGGAGCGCGTGGCCGTGGCCGTCGTCGTTCCTGATCCCACTCCAGAAACTCGCGAAGCCTATGACAAGGACATCGAGGCCATCGCCATGCGAATCGCCAAGAACTATGAGATTGATCGCTATCAGGCAAAAGTGGTGGACGTGTCCTCACCCGTGCTGGCGAATGGCTATGATCTGCAAAGTCACCGGCCAAATGGCGACAAGATCGCCATCGAGGTCAAGGGCCGTGCCGGTCGCGGCGTCGTGCATCTGACGGACAACGAATGGCCTACGGCAGCAAACCTGCGGGATAAGTATTGGCTCTACGTCGTTTTCGACTGTGCCACGGAGCCGAAACTTTTTCGCGTGTGCGATCCGATCCGACTTGCATTCAAAACCCGCACCACGTTTTCATTGAACGCTGGTGAAATTATCAAGGAAGCAGAGCCATCATGAGCACACTCCGCACGACAAAACAGTTTTTAGAATATACCATTTTCCGTATTGACATGAATTCACTGATCAACCATCCTGAAAGCACATCCTCCGGGGAGCTTCGGCGATCCGGTGCAGGGCTGCCTCGAAAGAGGCAGCCCTTGCCTTTTTTAAATGAGACGGAAGGCGGGACGCCATGAAGACCTGTCTTTATATTGATGGCTTTAATTTATATTACGGAGCCTTGAGAGGAACCCCCTTTAAGTGGTTGAACCCGCTGACACTTGCTAGCCAGGAATTTCGGAAGAACTCCATCGTGGCGGTAAAATACTTTTCTGCGGCTGTTCAAGCTCGTCCGGGTGACCCGGATGAACCGTTGCGACAGGAAATGTATTGGCGTGCGCTGCGGAGTCTACCGGATATGGAAATCATTCTCGGTCACTTCCGAGTCCGTGAGGTGGACGCGCCCGTGGTGCATCCGCCGCCTCGTTTCATCAAGATTTTCAAGACCGAAGAGAAAGGCTCCGATGTCAATCTCGCTTCCCATCTTCTGATGGATGGCTTTCTGAACCGTTACGACTGCGCCATCGTCATGAGCGGGGACTCTGACCTTGTCAGCCCTATCCGCATGGTCAGAGATGAATTGAAAAAGCCAGTCGGTGTCCTGAACCCGCAGCGCCTTTCAGGAACGGGGTGTCAGCCCCGACGGAAAAATGCCGGACTACTGCGTGCCTGTTCTTTTTACCGCGAGGGTGTTACGTGGGCGCAACTTCAGGCCGCTCAATTCCCGGACACTCTCACCGATTCCCAGGGCAGCTTCCACAAACCTCTCTCTTGGAAATGACCCGTGCTCACCAACAATTTTCACTTTCTCGCCGATGCGATCCAATCCGGCTCGCATTCAAAACCCGCACCACGGTTTCTCTGAACGCGGGCGAATTTATGAAGGAGGCAGAGCCGTCATGAACACAGCAAGAACAGTTGCCACAGGCATCACTGAATCACAGCTTGAAACCTGGTCTCGTCAGGGAGCTATCCAGACATCTAGTGCCACATACACCTCAGTGCAGACTGCACTTGAGAGAGGGACACGAATCAGCAGCAAGAGTTGGAACAAATTCTTGCAAGGCTCTTACGCCAACACCACGAACATTCGAGGGGATAGCGATGTAGATGTCGTGTGTCAGCTTACATCCACGTTTTACAAAGATGTTTCGCAACTCACGACGACAGACCTTGCGCTTTATGACACCGCCTTTTCTGGTGCGATTTACAGCTATGATGAATTCAAGCGGGATGTGACCGCAGATCTGCAAGACTACTACGGGCGGAACCTTGTTGTGCCTGGCGACAATGCAGTATGGGTAAAGGCCGCGAATGGAAGACTCAATGCTGATGTGATCGTTTGCTGTCAATACCGGCATTATCTCGGATTTCGCAGTTTGAGTGATCAAAACTACATCGAGGGCATCACATTCTGGCGCTCTGACGGGACACAAATCATCAACTACCCAAAGCGGCATCGTGACAATTGCACGAGCAAACATCAGGCAACGATTGAGTGCTTCAAGCCCATCGTTCGCATCGTGAAGAACATCAGGAGTCGGATGGTCGCTGACGGCATGTTGAACGATGACATTGCCCCCTCCTATTTTCTTGAGGGGCTGGTCTGGAATGCCCCTGACGCCTGTTTTGGGAGAAGTTACAAAGACAGCATTATTGCGGTTTACAACCATCTGATCAACGCGACCGACACTCAATGGGACAAGTGGACTTGTCCCAACGGGGTTTACTATCTGTTCGGAGATTGGCCTGAGCAGTGGACAAAACAGAAATGCCGGACGTTCCTTAAAGCATTCAAAACCTACTGGGAGAACTACTGATGCACAGCTACGCCAGTGACGCAAAGGACGGTTACACAGCGCTTGGTATCCTTGCGGTGGCAAGCTTGGGCTGTGCCTACGCGCTGGGTTGTATGCTGGATTACTTCAAGGTGGTTGTGCCCTGGTGGGTGGACGCTCCTTCGATTCTCGGCTTCTACGGATTGCTGTTCGGAATCTACAATCGTGCCGCGTGGCGTTGGAAAATCCTCGGGTGGCAGCTCTCGGGAGTGCCGGATGTGGGGGGCACCTGGTATGGTGAAATCACTTCCGACTACGCGGGGCAAACACAGTGCGAAGGGATGATCTTCATCGCGCAAACCTGGTCGAAGATCGCAGTGTGTTTTGAAAATGCTTCGTCTCGCTCATACTCGCGCATGGCCTTACTCAACGTCGCTCCCGGCGTCAGCGAGGGCTTGATCTATGAGTATGCCAGTGATCCGGCCAATGGTGCAGCGAGCACGATGCACGGGCATCGGGGGCTGTCATTCTTGAGACTTGGGCAGGATGGGAAGACTCTTACCGGTGAGTATTTCACGGGACGGGACAGAGGCACGAGCGGGAAAATTTCGCTTCGCAGATTGAGCAACGCACGGCTGGATTTTGAAACAGCAAAAAACTGTTACCACAAGGAATAAAAATGAGTGATAAGCCAAGATTGATTGAAGTAGCGTTTCCGCTCAAGCAAGCCTCGCTTGCTTCGGTGCATGAAAAGAATGTGCGGCATGGGCACATCTCGACGCTGCACACCTGGCCTGCGCGACGGCCGCTGGCGGCATCGCGGGCGGCGTTGCTGGCGACGCTGCTGCCTGACCCTGG
>JAYVQB010000539.1:0-13419 GCA_043757085.1 Verrucomicrobiota bacterium | reverse complement strand
GACACGGCATCCGCGCCTACACCCCGGCGGAGTTTGCCAAGCTGGGCATCAGTTGGGAGACATTTCTGGAGAGGGCAGTGGCGGCGGCGGACAAGCGTCTGGCCGCAATGCAGCCGGAATGGAAAAAAGATGACGCCGGGCAAGTGCTCTACGCCGTCTATCACAGCGACGATCCCAGCGTGGCTGCCATTCTCGTCGCTCCGTCGCTGGCGCAGATTTTCAAAAAAGTCTTTCCCGATGGAGTCTGGCTGGCCGCCCCGAACCGGAACACGCTCTATGTGTTTCCCGCGAAAGCGGTGATGGTGGAGTCCTTCGCCGAGGATTTGAAGGATCAGTTTGACGACAATCCCTTTGCGGCCAGCGATGAGATTTTCGAGTTGAAGGACGAGGGCGGCAAGCTTCGAGTCGTCGCCAGTTTCAAGGGGCGTTAAGCCTATTTTGAGTCGCATCGCTGAAATTTTTCCCGGAAAGGCACAAAACTTTTCGCATATTGCGACAGATGTGTTATACTTAAGCTCTATGGCTACCGTAAGAAATACACGCTTTTCACGTCGGGTTCCTGATCACGTCACAGATGAGTTGGTAAATGTCCTCTCTCGTGGCAAGGCCTATGAGTTCAACACTTTGTTTGGGCTTGTGTATGGCAACTTGAAGCTTAGAAATGCCGTGAGCGGCGGCGAAGAGATGCTTCGCCTTCGTTCCTATGAAAAGCTTCAGAACCTGGTCGGTCGCGGCCTCGCTCAGAAGAACGCCAAAATTTACAAAGGACTCAAGGGCATCGAGCAAGCATCCAGCGCCAATGTGATGGCCCGCGCTGAAGCTGCCGCCGCCGCTGCCGCTGCATCCCGCTGAGGCAGCACGAGGCACCTCAACCAACTAACTTACAACCCAGCCGCTTCGGTTCGCCGAAGCGGCTTTTTCATGTTTACCCACGGAGGTAATCGCATTTGACGCATCGTTTCCCCCAGCCTATATCAACCTCCACAGACCATGCTGGAAAACTATCTCCCCATCTTGATGCAGGCGGTCATCGCCACCGGCTTCGCTGTCGTTACGCTGCTCATCAGCGTGCTGCTCGGCAAATCCTCTCCGCGCAACAAGATGAAGGACTCCGCCTACGAATGCGGGATGCTCCCCATCGGTGAGACCCAACCGCGCTTCAGCGTGAAATTCTACATCGTCGCCATGCTCTTTGTGCTCTTCGATATCGAGGTCGTGTTTCTCTATCCTTGGGCCGTCATCTTCAAAGACGCCGTCGTCACTTACGGAACGCATATCTTTTGGTGGATGCTTTCCTTTGTCGGCGTCCTTCTGGTTGCCTTCGTTTACGCATGGAAAAAAGGCGGCCTGCGCTGGGATTCCTGATCCGCTTCCGCATGATCTCGCAACTCACTCTCTTCACCCTCAAGCCCGAGGTCACTCCCGAGCGCCTTGAAGAGATGATGTGGTTGACCCGCGCTTCACTGCTGAAAATCCCCGAAATCCTCTCCCTGCGCACCGGAAAAAGCATCAGTGCCGACGCGCCATGGACATGGTTTGTTGCCATCGAAATCGAAAGCCTCGACAAACTGGCCATCTGCCAGGATGACGCGAACTATTTCAAGTATCTCGGCGAAGTCGTCCAGCCCTCCGTGGCTCACCAGCAAGTCCTGACCTTTGAGATGGATCCGCGCAAGGATGTGAAATACTCCTGAGCCGTTCGCGCGGAACCGTCTTTTTTGCCGGGCAATTCGATCTCGCCCGAGAAAAGCTCAGCGTTGTTCTGGCCAAGAACCCGACGCATCCCGAGACTCGCGCGATGATGGCCCAGATCGAACTGAAGTTGGGATCCGACAACACCCTGCTGCGCAAAAGCTATGAAAAAGTCATCATCGAAAAATTCGAGGTCAATGAAGCGGAACTGAATGAAGCACTGCAAGCCTTGCGCGTTCTCGCCGCCAAGGCCAGCGGAGGAAAAATAAGTCTTAACATCATCTTGAAAGACCCCGCTCTGGGAAAAAAGACCGTCACACTCAATCTCACCAAAATACCACTGAGTGAAGCCCTCAGCTACCTCGCCCAGCTCACCGGTGCCAAAATTAATTACGACAAAACGGCAGTGATGTTTTCCAATCCTGCGGGCTGAAGACATAAGCAACCGGAAGAAAAGTTGAGAGTTCCGCGATCAGTGGCAGTGCTTCACCACGCGCGTGACCGACCAATCTCCCACCTCCCATCTCCCATCTTCACGAGTGGCGTTCATCACCGGCGGTGAAGGTGGACTGGCGCTGGCGCTTCGAGCAGAGCTGGAATCTCAGCATCTCATGGTTCACGCCCCTTCGCATAAAGAGCTGGATGTGACCAGCACGGCGTCCATCGCCGCTACTTTTGAAAACATCCCGCGACTCGATCTCCTTGTCTGCAACGCCGGACTCATTGTGGACAAGACTATGGCCTCCATCAGCGAAGAAGACTTCGCCCGCGTGCTCGATGCCAATCTCACCGGAGCCTTCCGCGCCGCTCGCGCCGCCTTGAAGCTGATGTCGCGCCAACGCAGCGGGCACATCGTCTTCATCGGTTCCTACTCGGCGCTAACTGGCCCCGTCGGCCAGGCCAGTTACGCCTCCGCCAAGGCCGGACTCATCGCGCTAACGCAATCACTTGCCCGAGAATACGGAGCAAGGAACATCCGCGTGAATTGCATTCTGCCCGGCTTCATGGAGACCAAGATGACCGCGCATCTCCGTGACGACCATCGCACGCGCTTCAAGCAAGCGCACACCCTCGGTCGTTTCAACACCGTCGCCGAAGCCGCGCGCTTCATCCGCTTTCTCCATCTCGAAATGCCGCACACCTCCGGTCAGGTCTTCTCACTCGACAGCCGTCCGCATCGCTGGACTTAGTTTCCCGGCAGAAGCGACGCCATCGCCGCGCCCAAATCGACAGATGACGAGGGCGTCACCTGCACCGGAATTAAGCGGCGGGGGCGCCGCTTCTGCTCGCTCGTGAGGCATACGCGCCGGAAGATTGAATTTTTGCAGATTGCCAAGAGGCGCTTCCCGCCTAACCTCTCCGCCCCCTGAGCCGCAGCCCAAGGGATACTTTACCAACCGAGCCTCCATTTTTTCATGAACATCACCGTAGAAACCCAGCCCAACTGCCGCGCATCGATCCACGTTGACATCTCGCCTGCCGAGGTGGCGACAGAGCGCACGCGAGTGACCGGCCTGTATGCCAGTCAGGCGCGCCTGCCCGGCTTCCGCCCCGGCAAAGCGCCGCGCGCCGTGGTCGAGAAAAAATTTGAAGCCGAAATCAAAGGCGAGCTGGAGGAGGCTCTGGTCCGTCGCGGATACGCCGAGGCGACAAAGCGCGATGACGTGGAAATTCTCAATGTGATTACGGTCAAAGAACAGACCACACATGCGGATAACAGTTTTTCATTCAAACTCGAAGTCAGCACCGTGCCCAAGTTCGAGCTTCCCGAATACAAAGGCATCCCCGTCAAACTGCCGCGCATCGAGGTCACGGACGCGGACATTGATCACGACCTGCTGCATTTGCGCGAGCGCTACAAGACCTTCCTTGATGTGGAGCGCGGGGCGCAGACGGGCGACTTCGTGGTGCTGCACGCCACCGGATTTGATGACGGGAAACCAATTGCCGATGCGCACCCGGATGCCCCGGCTTTCTTGAAAAAGATTGATGGCAACTGGTTTGAACTGACGGCGGAAGAAAGCTTCCTCCCCGGATTTTTCGCCGCGCTTCAGGGCATCAGCAAAGACGAAAACCGCGAGGTGAGCGTGACGCTGCCAGAGGACTTTTCTTATGAAGCCTTGAAGGGCAAGACCATCACCATGCAGGTGAAATGCGATTTCGTGAAGGAGTCGAATATTCCTGATCTCGATGAGGAGTTCGTGAAAAAGATCAATGCCGAATGGACCATGGAAGATTTGCGCGAGCAAGTGCGCAAAGCCATCACCATGCGTCGCGAACAGTCACGCGATGCCACCAAATCAAACCAGGTCATCACTCATCTGGCCGAGAAACTGGAGTTTGAACTGCCGCAGGAAATCGTCAATCGCGAAGCCCAGCGCCGCACCAATGACATCGCCATGAACGCGATACGTCAGGGCATGGCGCAAGAAGCGGTCATGCAGGCGCAGGCGGAGATTGTCAGCGCCGCCACCCAGCAAGCGCGTCAGAGTGTGAAAGTGAACTTCATCCTCGGTGAAGTCGCGAAGAAAGAAAAACTCGCCGCCTCCGAGGAGCAGGTTCGGCGTGCTTTGGCGCAGATCGCGATGCGTGAAAAAATCACGCCCAAGAAGCTCATGGCCGAGGCCAAGAAAAACAACCTGATTGAGCGTCTGAGCGATGACATCCTGCTCGACAACGCCCTACAATTTCTCAAGCAGCAGGCCGTGGTCGAGGAAACAGACGCAGAGAAAGAAGACTGCGGACACGATCACGGGCATTGATGCGCGTTGGCATCGCCGAAGATCGGGGTCAGAGTGTCCGCATGATCACGATCTGAGATGCCCGAGGCATCTGAGCACCGTAGCCGGGGGTTGAGCCATGCGACACCCCCGGAAAGAATGGCATAGATGAAACGACCCTGACTAGGGTCGCAGCAGGATGAAGACGCCTCAATCACCTGACTGACCGTGCTGGCACGCCCTCCGGGGTGCTGGAAAAAATTTGGATCGGAACCGGTGGTGTCGCTTACGCTCAACCACCGGCTACGTAGCTTTGATGCCGCCGGCATCTCATGGCACCGAATTTAGAATCGAGAACATACCGCATCGCAATACTTTCCATTGGTATTGACGCGATCCAGAAGATGAAACGCTGCGTATTTCTTTTGCTGTTCCGCACAGACTGAAAGCACCTCGTTTGACAAACCCACAGAAGCCCCCTTCATTCCATCATGTCTTACCCCAACAATTTCCCGACCAGCATCAGTCCGAGTCCGTCCAACTTCATCATCCCGACAGTCATCGAGAGCGAAGGCCGCATGGAGCGCGCTTATGACATCTACTCGCGCCTGCTGAAGGATCGCATCATCTTCATCGGCACACCCATCGACGATCAAGTGGCCGCCGTGGTCATCGCGCAGCTTTTGTTCCTCCAGATGCAGGATCCGAAGAAGGACATCAACATTTACATCAACTCCCCCGGCGGTTCCGTCACGGCGGGACTTGCGATTTACGACACCATGCAGTTCGTCACTTGTGATGTGAACACCTACTGCATCGGCATCGCCGCCAGCATGGGTGCTGTCCTGCTTACCGCCGGAACCAAGGGCAAGCGTTATGCTTTGCCTAACTCACACATCATGATCCATCAGGTCAGCGGCGGTGCGCAAGGCACAGCCAGCGATGTGGAGCGCACGGTTGAGTTCATGTATCGTCTCAAACGCAAGCTCAACGCCATCCTCGCGAAGCACACTGGCAAACCGGTTGAACAAGTCGAGAAGGATTCCGATCGTGATTACTACATGACCGGAGAAGAAGCCGCCGCCTACGGTCTGGTGGACAAAGTGCTCGACAACAAAAAAGATTTCATACCAGCGATTGTTGAGGCGTCGAAGTAGGAATCACGCACACGCATTTGGAAGATGGGACTCTTGTCCCGTCAGAGGTCGGCGGGTCTCGAGACCCGCCGGACGCTGACGAAGCTGGAGTTTCAACTTCCAATGCCAAATATGGCATTGGAAGTAAGATGCGCGGTTTCATCATCCATTTTGCATCACCTCATCAAGCGCCGCTTTGAGTGCCGACACATCACCAAGCGGTATTGTTATGACGCCGGGAAGTCCCTCGACACCACAGGCTGCGGTGGCGATGACGGGAACACCTGCGGCGATGGCTTGCAGCAGTCTTCGTGGGCGATTCTCTACAAATGCAGGCAGGACGACCGCTGCCGCGTTATGGAGCCAGTTCGCGCCGGGAAGAGATTGCGTGATGCCATCCCAAAAATCTGCGCCTTCCAAAATGCCACCGAGAAGCACCAACTCCGCGCGGTGATTCTTCATGGCGTCGCGCAATTCATAGGCTCCCTTTCGACAGAGTGTGTTTGCAGGAAAAATGATGCGCTGTGATTGAGTCTGAGATTTTGACTTCGGTGTATCCGGTAATTTCCATGTCAGCAATGTGGCGCGTTCGCCGGCCAACTTTGCTATCTCACGATGCGGCGTGATCCAGCGCGACGCCGCTTTCAGCGCGGCTGCTTCCGCTGCGACGAGTTCGTGTGGCGCACGAAAGTCCGCGCAGGTGCGCGATGCGGGATGCAACTTCGCAGCGTGATCGAGTTGCTCGTGCAACTGTCCCAGCGGCATTCGATTCATCAGCACATCGAACGTGCACCCGCCGAGCCATCCGCGACTCCAAAGATGGGGCAGTAAATTTTGGGCGATGATGAGGTGTGAGTGCGACGAGGAAAGTCGGCGGGCATAGTGCTCAGCCAGACGTTCATCCCATTTAAGCAAAGTTCTCTGACGGGCAGCTCCCTGCGCAGCAAGTCTGCGACTGGCAAAAGCACGGCGCAGCGTGAGCATGGTTGCGTGCTTCGTTTTGGCAAAAGATGCAGTGTCCCAAGCGTAGTTCGACTTGCGCCAGCGTTTGCCATCGAGTGGCGTAAAAATTATTGCGCTTTTTGGCACCTGTTGTTGGAGATAGTCCTGCCATTCTGGCCAACATTCATCGGCTAGGACGGCCATGTGAGCACCTTCGGCTTCGTTGGACGCAAATACCAACGGGATATGGCGATGACAGCCCGCAAGATCGCAAGTGGCGCATGAATTTGGCGCAGCTTGGGGCGCTCCCACTTTGGCGATCTCAGCCTGACGCGCAGGCAGTGGTGTTTCCGTTTGGATGCGGACGATCAGTTGGTCGCGATCCATTTTCACATCCATACGCCACGGCACCGGGGCACTGAGACGAAGATCAACGTAATTCCAAAACACCGTGGCATCGCGTCCGATGCGGGCCAGCGTGCCGACGCCGGGATTGGAATGTGCATGACGTTCGACGATCTCCAATCCTGCATCGAGCGCTGCATTGTAAATCGCACCGGACAATTGGCAGAGACCGCCTCCGATCATCGGCACCAGACAGCCTTCGCGCAGTTCACGTCCCACGGCATAGCCTTTGCCAACGGTCGTGCGACCAAGCTGCCGCCAAAAACTCCAGACGGCACCCGCAGGAATACTGATACTTTGCAGACTCTGCGCCGCCACTCGCAGATTCTGCACTTTGCCGCGTTGGAGTTCCACTTCGCGCGGAGAAGTTCCCTCGCGCCACAGATCGCTTTTCCATTCTGTCACTGGCAGGGCACTGTCGAGTTCGGTGCCGTTGAGATGTTTTTTGACGGGTTGAATTTGATCTCGAAAAACCCGACGAAGTTGAAAGCAGGTGGCTTTGAACCTGAACAATAAACTGCTGAATCGCGAGGGTGTTTCCTGTTCAAGTGCTGGCACTTCAGTCGCGTGATTCATTTTTTGGAATATGGATCAAGCCGGGGTGTCCGCAATGGAATGCCCATATTGGCAGGAATATATTTCGTTTGATTCCGCAAGCTGTGTTGCACAGTCGCGAATGGCCCATGACCCAAAGATCATCAACGTGTCGGACTTCGATCTCGCGGCCACGCTGGGCAGCGGTCAGGTGTTTCACTGGCATCGGGCGGGCAATGACTTCGTCGGACTCATCGGCGATGAAGTGGTCGTGGTATCTCAGCCGGAACCGGAGCGATTGCACTTGAGCGTCGGCGATACGGAGCGGGTGAGTAGCTATTTTGCGCTCGATCATGATTTCGCCAAGATTCGCCGTGCACTGCCGAAGGGCGACAAGCACTTGCGGGCAGCACTGAAGTTCGCGCCCGGCTTGCGCATTCTGCGTCAGCCGCGCTGGGAATGCCTCGCGAGCTTTATCACGTCATCGCTCAAGCAGGTGGCACATATCCGGCAGATTTCGTTGAAGCTGCGCGAACGATTCGGCGTGCGGATTGCGGAATCGCACGGGATCGAACTCTTCGCATATCCCTCGCCCAAAGCGCTGGCACAGGCGGGCGAGAAGAAATTGCGCGAATGCGGCCTCGGATATCGCGCCAAGTTTCTGCATCAAACGGCGACGCGAATCGCGGACGGCGCTTTCGATCTCGATGCGGTCGCCAGTCTTGATGATGAAGCTGCGTGTGCGAAACTTTGCGAGCTTCCCGGTGTGGGGCCAAAGATTGCGCAATGCACCTTGCTCTTTAGCTACGAACGCCTCGGCGTGTTTCCGATTGATGTGTGGATCGAGCGCGCGCTGCGGGAACTTTATTTCCGCGATGCCAAAGCCGAACCCGTCGCGAGTGCCTTGCGGGAGTTCGGCATCCGGCACTTCGGGCCGTATCGCGGCTATGCCCAGCAGTGGCTCTTTCATCATGTGCGCACGGGCGGGGTCTTATCCCGGTTGCGGAAAGATGATTGATTCCTCGCGGAGCAGAGGCATTGTCTCCGCCTGTGACAGACGCGGACAATCGTATTCTTGGTTATGGCGTCGCCGGCTCGCTGGCGATGCATGTGCTGCTATTCTGCGCACTCGCGCTGTCCATGGGCATGGGGCGCGTGAACCAGATCCCCCGCACCATGCCGGAGCCGGAGCCGGTGGTGACGATGGTTTTTCCGGAGGACATCAAGGAGATGCCACCAGAGGAAATTCCCAAGCCCAAGACCGAGCCGCAACGATACATCCGCACCACGCAGAATGAAGATGCGATCAATGCGCCGACGAAAACGGACTTTGTTTCTGATCGCAACACGGTCGCCTCCGCCAAGCTCGCGCCCGACCCGGCAGGTGTCGCCGGAATGCCCACGCTCAACGGCGTCAACATTCCCACGACAGAACTGGTCAATCGGGAATTCAAAGACGGCGAGATAAAAAATGACAGCGCATTGCCCGCACCACCCCCGCAGAAAATCGTGAGCGAGACCAAAGAACATCTGCCGCTCGAGATTCGTCGGGCTGGTGACCCGCCAGAGCAGGCGCCAGAAATGAAGACGCCAGATGAACCTCCATTGCCAACTGCCTTGGCGATGGCGTCGCCCAGCGCCAAGGATACCTTCGCGCCGCAAACCCGAACCAGCGCTGCCAAGGGAACCCTCAGCAACCTCGGAGCCGAGAACGCGGTGAATGCAACGGCAACGGCTACAGGCCGCTACACGCGCCAAGTGACAGCCGCGATTGAGGAGAAGTGGAACCGGTGCCTGAAGCAGAAGAATTTTTTGGTGGATCCCGGCAAGCTGCGCCTTTTTTTTTATGTGGACAAAAATGGCCGGATCAACCCTGATGAATTAAGTATCGTCTTTAATGAGGCGACTGCCGAGCTTATGGACATCGCGCGCAAATCCATCTTGGAGGCGGATATACCTAAAATCCCCGAAGAGTTGTTGCTGACGTTGGATCAGGGCCGCTTCGGAATCGAATACGATGCTGTTTTGTTGGAAGCCAAGAATGCTCAAGCTGGACAATAGCCCCCGAATTTGTAGTCTCCCGCCTCTCCACAAGAAATTTCGCCCATCAATTCCCATCTATGAAACAGAAAGCTCCCTCCTACCTTCTGATGCTTGTCGCGAGCATCTTTTCAATCCTTCCCTTTTCGCATGGTGGAGACGCCATCGCCGTCACTTATGATGGGAATGGCAATGTAACCTCGGCCGCATCCGAATACTCATCCACCAAGGTCGGTGGCAAGGATCACATGAAGGCCGTGGTGGCGGCAGACAAGGCGCTCACCTCAGCCAAAGCCCGTCTCGCGTTCCGCGAAGGTGTGATTCACAGCTCAGATCTTACCGGCTTTTTTGCTTTCGCCATTGGAGCTTCTGAAAAAGGCCTGGTGACGGCAAAAGTCGGCTACGGCAAGACACAGGAAGATGCCGACAAGAATGCCCTGAAAAAATTAGCGGATGAAGGCGCGACGAAAAAACAGGCCATCCAGTTCCGATACTTTTCCTACGGCGAAACCGAAGCACCCTGACACTCCTAATGTTCCATCTCGCTACTGAAACCAGCGGTTTCGCCAACCTCATGCAGTTCATCCGCGATGGCGGACTGCCGATGATGCTCATCATTGCCTGCTCCCTGACTTCGGTGACCATCGTGATTCTCAAAGGGATGCAATTGCGCAACCGTATTCTCTTCCCGGCTGCGATCGAAGAAGCGATCCGCAACATCGAGCGCTACGCCACCAATGGTGACATCACACCTTTGCAACAAGTGTTGGAGGAAGACGGCAGCGTGGCCGCGCAACTCGGCATCATCGCCATTTCCGGCAAACATGAAACGCGCGACGAGAATAACGAAGCCTGCGAAACTGCCGCGCGTGAAATCATGCATCGACTGGAAACCGGCGTGCCTTTACTCGAGGTCATCGTCACCATTGCTCCGTTGATTGGATTGCTCGGCACCATCATGGGACTGGTCACAGTCTTCTCTGGGCTGGGTGCGGGAACTCAGGAAGTCGATCCGAACATCGTTGCCAAAGGCATCGCACTCGCGCTGAATGTAACCATCGGCGGCCTGCTCGTCGCCATTCCCACGGTCATCGCCCACGGTTATTTCAGCCGGAGACTGGACGCCATTTCTGTGCGCATGGAAATCATTCTCCGTCGCGCGATCCACGATTTTCACCGGCACTTTGAAGTCCGGCGCTCTCCCATGGAAAGCAGTTCGCCCAGTCGTCTTCGATAGCGCGCCATGGATCTTCGACGTCGCAGACGGGCCTCGCCCATCATCCCCATCGTGCCGCTCGTGGACATCCTCGTGGTGCTCCTGATGTTCTTCATCGCCACCACCACATTCAAAAAGAAAGCGGAGAAGGCCAATCATCTACAGATCAGTCTCCCGCAATCCAACGCCCTCGGCGTGGCCGTCCCGGTGAAGGAATCACGCAAGATCATATCCATCACCAAGGACAAGAAAATTTTCCTCGATGGCAATGAAACTGCCGTGGCGGCGCTCGCAGAAGCCTTGAAAGAACTCAAGTCCATCACGCCCGGACTGAAACTGGAACTGCAAGCCGATCAGGAGGCGCCGCTCGGTCTTCTCGTGAAAATTTGGGACGCCCTCAAGGCCGCAGGCTACTCCATCAACGATGTCCCTGCCCGCATCCAGCGCGCCGCAGAAGGGAAGTAGGAGACAGGAGCTGCAGCATTGCCATTCTGCTTTCCATTTCATTTGCCTTCTCACTCCGGCTTGTGCCATGAATCCCCATGATTTTTCCCATTGTTCTCTACGGTGACCCGGTGCTGCGCACGAAAGGAAAGCCCGTGACCATTGTCACCGATGACATCCGCCGTCTCGCGGAGGACATGCTGGAAACCATGCGTCATGCCCACGGAGTCGGCCTAGCTGCGCAACAGATCGGCACCGCCTTGCAACTCGCAGTCGTCGATGTCTCGCACGATCCCGAGTGCGTGACTTATGTGCGGGTCAACGGCGTGGACAAAAAGCTGGCGGACATCATGCCGCTCGTGTTCACCAATCCGCAGCTAGAATTCGGCAAGGAAAAAATTACCGCCGAAGAAGGCTGCCTAAGCTTTCCTGATTTGCGCGACGACATCCGCCGCCCCGCCGCACTGAAAGCCACACTGACTCTGCTCGACGGCACCACCATCGTGCTGGAGACAGATGGCCTGCTGAGTCGCGCGATCCAGCATGAAACAGATCACCTCAATGGCGTCCTGTTCATCGACCGCTTTTCCGCCGCTCGTAAGCTCGGCCTCAAGCGCCGCCTGCGGATGCTGATGGAGGAGTGGGAGGAAGATCAGGAAAGTGGCGTGAAGAAGTGAGGGCGGGGCATTCTTTGCTCGACAAATGCTGTGACCTGCGCTGAAGATAGGCTCCTTCTTGTGTGAGCCAGTGCCGTTATGGACTCTTCATCTAATGATCCCAATGCCAGTCTTCCGCCTCAGGACGGCACGGACAGCCGACTGCGGCACATGGCATCTCAGGGACTGACGCCGAGCCGGGCACTGCAAGGCTCCCAACCGAACAAGACCTGGGAGCCTCCCACGCCCGAGGAATTGCAGGATGAGATCGGAACCTACAAAGTGCTCGAACTCGTCGGGCGCGGTGGCATGGGCGCGGTTTATAAAGGCTGGCAGGTTTCACTGGAACGCTACGTGGCCATCAAAGTCCTGCCCCCGCTGATCAGCGAAGGGATTGACAGCCACTTTGCCGAGCGCTTCAAGCAGGAGGCCAAGACCATGGCCAAATTCATGCACCCAGGGATCGTCGCCGTGCATGATGCAGGCGAGACCTCCCACGGCCTTCTCTACATCGTGATGGAGTTCGTCGAAGGCACGGACGTATCCCAGATGATTCGCACGCAGGGCAAGCTCCCGCCAGAACACGCGCTGGCCATCACGGCGCATGTCTGTGATGCGCTCTTGTATGCGCACAAGCGCGGGATCGTGCATCGCGACATCAAGCCTGCCAACATCATGATGAACCTTGAGGGGCAGGTCAAGGTGGCGGACTTCGGTCTGGCCAAATCTTCTGCTGCCAACCAGCATGGCTACACCCGGACAGACATGACCGTAGGCACGCCGGATTTCATTGCGCCAGAAGCCCTCATCATCGGCATCAATGCCGATCACCGCGCGGATTTATATGCCGTGGGCGTGATGCTTTACAACATGCTCACCGGAGAGATACCGCGCGGCATGTTCCGGTTTCCCTCGCAGAAACTCGGCACCGATCCCCGCTTTGACGACATCATCCGCAAAGCGATGGAATCCGAACGCGAGCATCGCTACCAGAGCGCGGAAGAAATCCGTCGCGACCTGGATGTGATCCTCTCTAGCCCGGTGGAGAAAGCGGCGGCACAAAAAAAGCCAGTCGCAACACCACCAGCCAAGTCAGCCACTGCGAGCAAACCGCCGCCGCAGGAAAAGAAAGCATCGAAAGCGCAACCAGCCGCCGCAGCCCCAAGAAAAAAATCCAGTGCCGGGATGATGGCGGGGATCGCTGGCGCAATGGCAGTCATCAGTTTGGGCGCGTTCATGGTCTTCAAAAAACCAGCTTTAAGTAGCAGCCGACGTGAGGAGGCTCCATCTGCATCAGGAGGCGCGTCATCCAGCGAAAGCCTCGGCAAAAGTCAGAGCCTCGTGACCTCGGCTGCTACAAGTTCACTGGCCGCCGCCACCAAGGATGCGCCCTTTGTGAATTCACTAGGCATGAAATTTGTCCCCGTGCCGGGAACGAAGGCGCTCTTCAGTATCTGGGTCACGCGGGTGCAGGATTACGC
The DNA here is from genome assembly GCA_043757085.1 of Verrucomicrobiota bacterium. Taxonomy (GTDB): domain Bacteria; phylum Verrucomicrobiota; class Verrucomicrobiia; order Verrucomicrobiales; family Verrucomicrobiaceae; genus VFKE01. Next base: position 153 of record JAYVQB010000539.1, on the reverse strand, counting down.
GGCTTATGCCAAGGCGAACCAAGGAGTGAATGACAGATGGACGAAGCAAGAGATGGATGGCGTGCCTGTGAGCAGGGAGCCGGAGTATCCGGTGGTGGGCGTTAATTGGAACGAAGCTCAGGCATTTTGTAAATGGTTAACGGAAAAGGAAAC
>JAYVQB010000538.1:0-13546 GCA_043757085.1 Verrucomicrobiota bacterium | reverse complement strand
ATGCTTACGGATCGATCACGCCCGTCACGAACGCTTCGTCCATCATCATCACGGAAAACACTTCCACGATCCGCAGCTTGGTTCACTTGGCAGAAGTCATCGATGTTTCACCTGCGGAAATTGCCAACGAAATGATCAAGCTGGAGCGATCCGATGCTGACAGCATCGCGGAGATCATCAAACAAATTTACGAAGAGAAGGAAAAATCCGCCTCGTCCGTCATCGCCACCCAGCCCGCCGCGCAGCCAGTTCAGGCCGGACGGCAGAACCTTGCACCCCTGCCCCAACCAGTCGTGCAGAACAACGTCGCCAACGTGAACCCCACGGCGGCGAGAGTAAAAGTCATTCCCTATCGCCGCACGAACCAGATCCTGGTCATCGCGCGTCCGGTTGACATCACTTACATCAAAGGACTCGTGCAAAAGCTCGACCAAAAGGGCGACGGCCTGAACTTCAAGAAGCGCAGTCTGCGCTTCATTCCTGTCAGTGATTTCCTCCCCGTCGCCTACAACGCCCTTGCGCGCGACACGGACATCCAGTCCGAAGGCGGGGGCGACTCCACGGGCGGTTCCAAGCGTCCGCGCTCAACTTCCAACTCGCCCTCCACTGATGCCGCCAATCGCAACTCAGATAAATCCTCGCGCAATAACCGTCAGGGATCAGAAGGCGACCACAATAGCGGTTCTCACAGTGCGCTGACTGATCCCGAGCAGTCGGAAAGCCCCAATTCCATGGTCGTTGGAAAAACTTTGCTCATCGCCGATCCGCAGTCGAACAGCCTCATCGTCTCCGGCTCCACCGAGCACGTTAACATCATTGACCAGTTGCTCAATGAAATGGATGTGCGCCCGCAGCAAATTTACATCAACACGCTCATCGGCCATCTCAACATCGGCGACAAATACAAAGTCGGCTTCGACATGGTGCGGCTGCTGGATGATTTCACCTTGCGCCAAGTCAATCCGCTGACCAGGACCCTTCCCGGAACGACCAACAACACCGGCACGCTCGTCAATACACAACCCGGCATCGGTGGCACCACCAACGTCATCAACGGCAACAGCACCGGCACCGGCACCGGCACGGGCACGGGCACCGGGACCAACGCGGACAACACCATCATCAACAATCAGGTCGGCAACCCCGCTGGCGTCATTCAAGTCCCCTTCAACCCCGGCAACTTCAACTTCAACACGCTCAATCTCTACGGGCAGATCGGTTCCCTCAGCCGTTACGTTAACCTTCTTGAAGAGAATAAAAAATTCAAGGTTTTGTCCCGGCCCAGTATCTATACCACGAACAATCGCAAGGCCGTCATCAGCAGCGGCCAGCGCATCGCCGTGCCCGTCAGCACCTTGTCGAACGCCAGCGGCATCGGCACCACCGCATCGGTCAGTTCCAGCATTGAATATCGCGATGTTGTCCTCAAGCTCGAAGTCGTCCCGCTCATCAACTCCCCTGAAGAAGTGACTTTGCGCATCGCGCAGCTCAATGACAGCATCATCGGCACGCAGATCGTGTCCGGTAATTCCATCCCCACCATTGGCACGCAGGAACTCGTCACCACCGTCACCGTGAAGAACGGTTCCACCGTCGTCCTCGGCGGACTGATCACAGAATCGCAAGGCAAAGACCGGCGCGGCGTCCCCATCCTCAGCCGCATTCCGGTCATCAAATATTTGTTCGGTGTTCATGAAAAGCAGATCGATCGCGAGGAGCTGCTCATCTTCATCCAGCCGAACATCGTCGGGAGTCACGGTCATCTCGACACTCCAAACCGCGTGGAGGAAGGTCGCTCCGCCATCATGCAGGAGACCTTGGATTTCGGCGAAGAGCGAGGAGTGAAAATTCCCAAGGCCAGGCGTGTCAATTAAATCAGCGTCATGAATCCGTTGTTCCACCAGATACTGCATGATGCAGGCTGCGAGTCCGACACCACCTTGTCGGACGCATTCGACGAGGCCTGCTGCAATCAGGTCTCCGTCGTGGACCCAGTGCTCGACCGACCGGGCGTGCCGGAGCGTCTCTTCCTCAAAGCTCTCGCGAGCAAGCTTCGCTTGCAATGGTGGGAACCTGAAGGCGAAATCAATCCCGACCGTTCATTGCGCCGTTATCTGCCTGCCGAGATCGCGCTGAAACACCGGCTGCTTCCCATCAGCATCGACAAATCCGCGCACGAGAACGATAGCGCGACCGAGTTCCGCAACCGCTCCGTGCTCCACATTGCCACGTGCGATCCGCTCAATCTCGTCGCGCGTCAAAGCGTCGCCTCCAGCGTGCAGCATCCCGTCATCTGGCATGTGGGCCAGCGCACCCGTGTCGCCGAAGGATTGCAAAAACTCTACGGCTTGGGCGCAGACACATTCGAGAAAATATTGCGCGGTCGAGCCGACTGGGGCGGCGAAGATGTGCAAGAAGAAATCAATGTGCTCGACGCTCCCGAGGACGATGAAGCCTCCGTCGTGCGCTTTGTGAATCAAATCATCCGCCGCGGCCTTGAGCAACGCGCCACGGACATCCACGTCGAGCCGCAGCAAGACCGTCTTCGCATTCGCTACCGCATCGACGGCAGGCTCGAAGAGCTTCCCGTGCCGGACAACATCAAGGCGCTGCAAGCTTCCGTCATCGCGCGATTGAAAATCATGGCGCGACTCGACATCGCCGAGCGCCGCCTTCCGCAAGACGGGCGCATCAATCTCGAAATGGAAGGCGTTCCCATTGATGTCCGCGTCGCCACCATTCCGTCAGTCGAAGGCGAAAGCATCAGCCTGCGATTGCTCGGCCAGCAGGAAATGAGCCTGAACCTTCTCGGTCTGCCCAAAGCATTTCGCGACACCGTGCAGGAACTCTTGAAGTTGCCCAACGGCATCGTGCTCATTACTGGACCCACCGGCAGCGGCAAGTCCACCACGCTTTACACTTTCCTTTCCGAACTCAATCAAACGCATCGCCGCATCGTCACCATCGAAGATCCGGTGGAATATAAAATCCCCGGCGTCGTGCAGATCGCCGTGAAGCCGGAGATCGGGCTAACCTTCTCGACTGGATTGCGCAGCATTTTGCGCGGCGATCCCAATGTCGTGATGGTCGGTGAAATGCGCGATCTCGATACGACAGAGATCGCCATTCGCGCCGCGCTCACCGGCCACCTTGTCTTCAGCACGTTGCACACCAATGACGCCATCGGTGCCATCACGCGACTGCTCGACATGGGTGTGGAGCCGTTTCTCGTCGGCTCCGCTGTGCGCGCCTTCTTCGCGCAGCGACTGGTGCGCCGACTCTGCCCGCATTGCAAAAAACCCGTTCACATCGACTCCGCAGAACTCGATGCCATCGCGTTTCCCCGCCACCTGCCCGGCCAGATTTACCGTCCCGTTGGTTGCGAGTCCTGCCGCGGCACCGGCTATCAAGGCCGTCTGGCGATTTACGAAATGTGCCTCGTCACGCAGAGCTTGCAGCATCTCATCAACAGCCGGGCGCACCCATCCGAATATCATCTCCAAGCCGTGAAGGATGGCTACCAACCCATGCGCAATTACGGCTGGTTCAAAGTTTTGGATGGCGAAACCACCCTAGAAGAAGTGCTGAGCGTCACCGCCGTTGATCGTGACGAAGCCAGCCCTAAAAACTTGCACAACTGAACCTCATGGCCGTCTTCAAATACAGCGCGCAAGGTGTCAACGGCAACGTGGTCAATGGCGAACTCACCGCCGCCGACCGCTCGGAAGCACTGGCCTTGCTGGGCAAACAACGCCTGCAACCCTTCGCACTTGAGATGCAGGGCGCGACCGGCAAAAATAGCTTAGTCACGACTTCGAGCAAAACAATCACGGCCCCGCCAGTTGTCACGGGCGGGATCAAACTCAAGCTCGCGCAAGTCGTGCTATTCACTGAGGAACTGAGCGAACTTCTCGGCAGCGGCATTCAACTGGAACCCGCTCTGGGAACAATGGAGCGCCGCAAGGAACTTTCCGGCGTGAAGACGCTCGCCACCGCATTGCGCGCAAAAATCCGCGACGGCATGAGCTTCTCCAAGGCCATCGCCGCGACCTCGCCCAGCTTCGGCAATCTCTTCTCCGCACTCGCCGCCGCCGGTGAGGCCAGCGGTGCTTTGCCCGCAATCCTGAAGCGGCAATCCGAATATCTTCGTTCGCTGCAAACTCTGCGCAGCAAGGTTCTCTTCGCCCTCATCTATCCATCATTTCTCATTGCATCAGCCGTCGCCGTCACATTGCTGTTTGTCGTTTATCTAATACCGAAACTCACTCAGCTTCTCGATTCCACTGGCGGCACTTTGCCACTCGGCGCGCAGATAATTTTGAAGTTGAGCGATGGTTTCAAAGCCACCTGGTGGCTCATCGGTCTTCTCGGATTCGCCAGCTGGCTCGCGTTCCGCGCCTGGCGCACTCTGCCCACATCGCAAGTGCCGTGGGATCGCATCAAGCTGCGCCTGCCACTCTTCGGCGCGATTTTAAAATCACGATTCTATGTGCAGTTCTTGGAGACAATGGCCAACCTCGTCAACAGCGGACTGGCGATGACGCAGGCTCTCCAGCTTTCGCATCAAGCCGTTGAAAACGCGTTCCTAAAACGCGAAATGGAAAGCGTCATCCGCATGGTCGCTGAGGGTGTGCCACTTTCCCGCGCGCTGGATCACAACAACCAGTTTCCGCCGCTGCTCATCGACATGGTCGCCGTCGGCGAGCAAACCGGAAAGATCGGCGAAGCGCTGACCCGCGCCGCGGAACGCTTTGATCGCGAACTCAGCAAAAAAGTGGAGAAGCTCAGCGCCATCGTGCAGCCCGCCGTCGTCTGCGTCATGGCAGGACTCGTCGGTGTCATGGCTTACATCATGATCACTTCCATCTTCCAGACCATCTCCGGTCTCGGCAGTCACTGAATATTTTTATCCATCAACTGAATATACAAAATGAAGACCCACCAAAAACTCAACCGCAACCGAGGCTTCACCCTTGTCGAGATGGTGCTCGTTCTCGGTATCATCGCCCTGCTGGTCGGCGCGGGCATCGTCTCGCTCATCGGCGTGCTGGACACCGGAAAGGCCACTCGCGTGAAGGGCGACCTGAACACACTCAGTGCCGCGCTTCGTGCCTATGAAACGGAGAACATGTTTCTGCCCACCACGGAGCAAGGCATCAATGCGCTGGTCGAGCGTCCCTCATCCAATCCTGCCCCACCGAACTGGCATCCATTCTTGAAGAAGCTGATCCTCGATCCCTGGGGCAATCCCTACAAATACCGTCGCCCCGGCGTGAAGGACAAAGGCGGTTACGATCTCTATTCGAGCGGCCCCGATGGTCAGGACGGCACCGCCGATGACATCGGCAACTGGCAACTCTAAATGCAAACATCTCGATGACCGGCAGCACCCATTTTCATGCCAGCCACGGCTTCACGCTTCTGGAAGTGTGCATCGCCATGACCATCGGCATGTTGATCATCGGCGTCGCCACGCTCGGCATCTCGGGCATTCAGGATGAACAGCGACTTCGCAAAATGGCTTCAGGCATTGAGACTGCGGTGCGCGAAAGTCTTCAGCGGGCAGTGACGGAACATCGCAATGTTTTCATTGAGTTCGACCACGGCCAGCTCGTGGCCCCTGCTCTGCAAGGAGGCGGCGCGAGATCGCTGGCGTTGGAAGGCACCCTGTTAATTCGTCGCTATGGCGAAAAAACTTTTCGCGCGCCCAAGCGCGGCGAAGTCTGGCAGTTCGCCGCCGATGGTTTGTGCGAACCCATTGAACTCCGCATCACGCAAACCAACGGCGTTGTCGAGATGTCTTTCGATCCTCTGACGGGATGCGCCCGCAAAAAAAGCATCATCGTAAAAAGCTGATCGCATGAAAATCTCATTCACCCCTTTCCTACCAATGCCGCGCGGATTCGTGCTGCTGGAAGTGGTGCTTGCGCTCGCGTTGTTCGGCATGGTGGCCACTTCACTGACCACTGCGATCAATCAGATTTCCATCGCCTCGAATTCCGCGCGTCAGGAAAGCCGCGTGCTCCGCGCGATGGAATCCGTGCTCGCGGAAGTTTCGCATCAATTGGAACTGAAACCCGGTGCGGCCACCTTCCCACCCAACAGCGAAGGCGTTGCCGCCGAAGCCATCATTGAGAAGTCCGAGATGGAGACCAAGGGCAAAGCCCGCATGGATCACATGTTCCATATCATTGTTAATGCCTGGATCGTGGATGGCCGCCAGAAGGTCATGAAACGCCAGATCGAAACCTATGTGTATTCGCCCGATAGCCCAGTCGCCTGACAAGCTGCGCCGTTATCGCCACAGCGGGTTCACCCTGCTGGAGGTGATCATGGCCATGGGCCTCATCATGTTCCTGGTCGGCGGCGTTTATGGAATCGCCGACGGCACCTTGAAGCTCAGCACTTCCATGAGCCGCGCGCGCATTAGTGAAGCGCGATTGACGAACTTCACCAATCAATGGCGCGCGTGTCTGGAAAATCTTCCGCCCGGCACCAAGCTCACCGCGAACAGAAAGGAAGGAAAATCCGGCGAAGCGCGACTCCTTCTGGAAAATTGCGGCACGCCATTCGCCTGGAGCCGAAACGCGCTCGCCGCCGCTGCAGTGGAGTTTGCCGTCGTGCGCGTGAATGGCGGCAGTGCCCAGCTCATGGTGCGGCATCTGAAGCATCCCGAACGCGCCACGACCGGTGACGAATATTACACCATCGCCGAGCTTCCCTTGCTGGAAGACATCAAGTCTTGCTCATGGGACTTCTTTGATTCCTCCATTAAAAAATGGACAACCAAATGGGATGATCCCTCACGGCTTCCGCTTTTCATGCGGATGCGCTGGAGCCTGACCGATAACGCCACGGTTCACGAATCCATTTTCTGGATGGCCAATGATTTGCCGAATCCAACTGCGGCACCGCAACCGCCCGCAGCACCAACACCCAAACCGTGATCATCACCTTCCATCACCGACATCTGGCGCAACGCGGCTCCGCGTTGATCGCCGTGTTTTGGTTGATCGCCATTCTCAGCATGATCATGCTGGTGGGCGTGCGCATGTTGGAAGCAGATACGAAAATCAGCCGCGTGAACCGCGCGCGCATTTATGCCCAGCGCTTCGCCGAGACCGGCATCGCCATCGGGCGGCATCCCATGATCACATTGGACGATCCCCTGCTGCATCATACCGATGGCAACAACGGCGGCTATGACGTGACGATTCGCAGTGAAGAGGCGCGGCTGAATATCAATGTGCTGCTGCTGAACTCCGACCGCACCTTGCTCAAGCGACTCTTCACATCATGGGGCTTGAAAATGGATGAAGTCGCCGCGCTGGTTGATGCCTTGAAGGATTGGGTGGACGCCGATGATCTGATCTCGCTCAATGGCGCGGAGAAACGCGAATATGAAAAAGAAGGATTCGACGGGATGCCTTTCAATCGCCCGTTCAAAGACCTTGATGAAATGTCGCTCGTGCGCGGCATGGATCAGATTGCGGAACTGCGGCCTGACTGGCGCGACTGGTTTACCGTGCAAGGCGATGGCCATGTGGATGTGAATGATGCGCGCCCGGAACTCATCGCCCTGCTCGCGGACGTGCCAATGGAGCGCGTGGCACCGGTGTTGGAATTCCGCGCCGGCCCCGATGGCGTGCGGGACACGATGGATGATCGCCGCATTTCTTCGGTGCAACAACTCGCGCAATTGCTGGGCGCGAATCAGCCCAACGTCGTGCAACAGCTCACTAAGTGGGTTCGGTTTGACGGCGTCATCAGGCGCATCGAGAGCGTCGGAAAAATGGGCGGCTTCAGTCGCAAGCTGGTGCTCATCACCCAGGGAAATCAAGCTCTATGGCGTGGGGAGGTGCCTTATCATGAAGGATAAAACCACGCGCCAGCAGCAGACGGATATTTTGTTTCCCGGCGAAGAGGGTTGGGAACTCTGGACCGGAGATGAATCTGGCACGTTCACATTGCAGCAAAGCTTTTCCTTGGAGGCAGGTTCATTCCCCACGGGCAATGCGCGGCGCGTGCTCGCCATGCCTGCGGCCCGAGTCTGGGTTCTGCCCGCCTGGTTCCAAGGCACGGGCGATGCGCAATTGCGTTCCATGGCCATGCTCTATCTCGAACGAGTCGGCGTGCGCGCGTCCTCGTCAGCGAGCATGATAGTAGTCACCACACTGGCGCAAAAAGACGGCGCGAGCCTCGTGCGCATCGTCGCGGCGAGAGATCACGGGCCATCGCTCACGCAGTTTAACCGACTGCCGGAGCGCTGCATTCTCGCGCCCGAATTATTGAATCCACCAACGGATTCGATTCTGATCTGGCGTGAACTTGGCCGACTGGCGATGGCAGTGACACAAGGGCCGCAACTGGTCTATTACAGCCCGCTTAGCGCCGCGACGCTCGATGAAAATGCGATCACCGAGGTGCTCAATGTCTGCGTGCAACTCGTGTTCCAAAAGGTCATCTTCGATGTCTCGGGCATCGTTCTCTGGATGGGCGAGGGCGATACGAATTCTATCAGCAAGCTCACCGGCCTTCAGGTTCGCCGACTCGACCGGCCCACGCCGCGCATCCCCTTGCAAGTCGGCAACACCGTGACGCCACAAGATGTCGCCGTCGAAAAATCGCGACAGGAGCTTCGCAAGAAAAAGCGATTGATCGCGCTGTCGTTTGGCGCAGCCGCTGCGCTGGTCATTGCCACCATCGCCGGGCTGGCCTTCTGGGCCTCACGCGCTCGCACTGCATGGCTCGATGAAATCGCCACCCTCACGCCCAAGGCATCTCGCGTGGAGCAGCAGAAGCACGAATGGGATGAGGTCGCCGTGGCAGTTGATCCTTCGCGTTCGCCGATGGAATTGCTGCTGCATTGCATGGAGCCGCCGTCATCGTCGGAAGTTTCGTTGACGCACTTTGAGGCCACGCCGGATCGCATCATTTTGCGCGGGCGCACCGCCACTCCGGCGCAAGCGCTGCAATATGTTCAGGAGATGCGCAGCCTGCCCTCGCTCGCCTTTTGCCATTTGGATGCAGCGCCTCCGGCCATCGCCAGCGACAACTCGGCGTCCTTTGAATTGAAAGGAGACAGCAAGCTATGAAGCCGCGCGAAAAAACATTGCTCATCGTTTTCGTGGCACTCTTCGCGGTCATCGCGGGCGGCGGACTTTTGACGGTCTCGCTCAAGTCCTATTTCTCCATCAGGTCGGACAACGAAACCTTCCGGCTCCGGGTCGCGCAAATGAAAGAGAGCATCGCCCAAGGCGCGCAGTGGCAGGAACGCAGCGAATGGCTGCACGCTCACGCGCCCACGCGGGCCTCGCGCGAAGAAGCCTCATCCAAGCTTCTCGACATCATCCAAGGCGAAGCGCAGGCGACAGGCTTGGTGCTGGGAAATCGCGAACTCGTCAAAGATGCGCCGACGCCAGAAGGCGAAGTCGCGCCCCATTATTTTAATCAGGCATCCGTCAGACTGACGATCAACTCCGTAAGCGAGAAACAGCTCTTCACTTGGCTACACGCCTTGCAGAAGCCAGATTCATTCCTCGGCGTCACGCGACTGCAAATCACTCCGGTGGGCGATACTAAGACCGTAAACTGCGAAGTGCAGATCACGCATTTTTATATCGAAGCATCGACCACCCCACGGCTGACTGAATTCAATCAACCATGAACTTCTTTTCTTACATACACCAAACCATGTTGTTGGGCCTGATGATGTTCCTCGTTTGCGTTACTTCATCATCTGGCGATGACAGCAAAGCGATCAAAGCTTCGGCCAATTCCCCCGTCAAACACCCCGCACTGGAACACTACAGCCTGCTCTGGGAGAAATCGCTCTTCACTTCGCGCGCACTGCCCAAGCCTCCGGCCTCCGGCCCCTCCTTCGCCGATGGCTTGACGCTGGTCGGCATCTATGAAATCGGCGGACGAAAAATCGCCGTCGTGATGGACAAGGCTACGTCACAAGTCTTGGAAGTCAGTTCCATTCTCGATAAGGCGACTGGCATGCAAATGCTGGAGCTCGATGCCGGAACCTCTCCCTACAAAGCCCGTGTCCAAATTCAGCGCGGCAGCGAAACCGGTTGGGTGGAAATGGCGGATGCCATGCTGTCAGGCCCCAAATCACCTGACATTCGGGCTGGGCAAGTTCAAGCTCCCGCTCCTGCGCCCCCCATTGAGCCAGCACCGCCACCCGCAAGTGCCAGGTCGATTTCGGTGCCATCGATCATTCCATCACCCGGTTCAAATGATCCCATTCCAGCCACTGCAAACAGCGATGCTCCCATTCCACCGAATTGAAATGCTTTCATCGTTATGCGTAAACGTCGTAAGTCAGCATGTGATCCCGACGGAATATTCCCCCGGTCACACAGCGGGGCTGGTGAGGGGGGGGTAAAAGTTGAGAGGCAGAGGTCAGAAGCTGGCGGGCGGCTGATCAGCCAAACTAAAAAAACATTCCTTCTGCCATGCGGAAGCTGATCCAAAAGATATGGGCAAGAGTCAGAACACGTCGCCGCGCTCCAATTAACTCACTGCGGACGGACTACCATGAGGCTGGTAGTTTTCGGATCCATCAGATAACCGATGCCGAAGTTCATGGGCTGCGCACGGTCCGCGGGATCGAGGTAGGCGGCGGTGAGATCGGGCTGCTCGTATTGTTTGAAAATGGGGAGCGCACTGACGTAATTGCCGTAGAGCGAGACCTTCAATCCGCGTTCGCGCAACACACGATAAGGGATGCCGCTGGGGTCCTGCACCACGCCGCTGGTCTGGGTCAGGAGATGATTGCGGATGTGGGAGAAATAACTTTCGTGCATCAGATAGGATGCGCTTTTGACCAGCGCCGCCGGTTTGCCGAGGCTGGCGGCGAAGCGCAGGAACGGCCCGCCGGGTGAAAGCGCGCCATCGGACAGGTCCTGGCTGAAATAGAAGATGCGCTTCGGCCCATTCGGCCCACGTGCGCGAATGAGCAGGCCTGGCACGGTGGCCTGTCCTGCGGCGAAGACGATGGGATTACCGTTCGCATCCAACCGCACTGCGTCCACGGACTCGACGACATGACCGGTGCGGGCGAGCATGACCATGAAGACGGGCAGCACGCCGCGGAATCGCGTAGCCTGCAAATCCTGACGCATGTCCTTGGTAATAAAATAGCTGAACTGCAGGATGCTGTTGAGCGAAGTCACGAGGCCGTTCAGTCCGTGGCCGACATCTTCTTGCGATACTGAATTCCAAGTAGGCAACGGCTCGCATGGTTCAAGCCCACACAACAAATAGGTTTCCGCGCGCGGATAAAATTGATTCACGAAAAGAAAATCCGGCCCGCTGAACGGATAGAGTGCCGCACGCGCGGAGCGCAAATCCTTGATCTCATTGCCCGCCCACTCTCTCACATGTTGACCATGGCGAATGTCGAAATCCGCCCAGAGATCATTCAACTTCTGGCTGTGCTCCTTCCATTGCGCCGAGGCGCGCAATGACTGAAACGCATCTTGCCCCGTAAGCGCAGGAAGTCCGGCAAGGAAACGCGCGGAGTCATTCAGCGCTGCCGATTCTATCGGGACATTCAATGCGGACTGTGATGGGAAAAGATCGCCCTCGCCCGCAGGTTGCGCCCGGAGAATTTGGGTGCCCGACGATGTGTAGGCTACGCCGTTGAGGGTCTTGCACTGCACAAGCAACAGGGCGGCGGAAACGCAAATAATGGCGCGGAGTAAAGTCGTGATGGTCATGGAAAGATCGAAGACTAGCAAACTTTGCGCCTTTGAGAAGAACGAACACAAAAGAAATGCGCGCCCGCTCCGTCAGTGCTACGAAGCAACATGGCCGACTCCCCCACTCACCGCGTCTCGCTCGCCACCGCTACGGCCATTGTCGTCGCCAGCATGGTTGGAACGGGCGTTTTCACCAGCGTCGGATTTCAAATCGCCAGCATTCCATCGGGTTTTCCCGTGCTGATGCTCTGGGTCGTCGGCGGGATCGTGGCCCTGTGCGGCGCGTTCTGTTATGCGGAACTCGTCGCCATGATGCCGCGCTCCGGGGGCGAGTATCATCTGCTGGGGCGCATTTATCATCCGCTCGCGGGATTTCTCGCGGGGTGGATTTCCATTACCGCAGGCTTCTCCGCGACAGTGGCGTTAATGGCGATGGCCTTCGGCAAGTATGCGCACGGCATCTGGCCAGCGCTAAACGAAACCGCTGCGGGCTTCACGGTAATCGTGGTCTTGGCCCTGCTGCGAATGCGCGGCGCGCAGTTCATCGAGCGTTTTCATACCAGCATCACCGTGATCAAAGTGCTGCTCATCGTCGCGTTCGTGGTCGGAGCGTGGATGTTCGGAAAATCCAACTGGGGCATAATCCTTCCCAAGGCGGGCGATCAATCGCATGTTCTAAGTCTCGATTTCGCCAGTGCGTTATTTTATGTGATGTTCGCCTATTCCGGCTGGAACGGCGCCTCCTATGTGGCGGGGGAAATGCACAATCCCAAACGCAATGTCCCGCTGGCTCTGGCACTGGGCACGCTCATCGTGATGGTGCTCTATGTGGCGCTGAACGCCGTCTTCCTCACTGGCGGTGACTGGAAAGCGATGACCCTGCAAGAAGACGTCGGTCGCATCGCGGCGGAGAATATTTTTGGCAAAACGGGTGGCTCGATCATGGGCGCATTGATTGCCTTTGGCCTGCTCTCCACGGTCAACGCCCTACTCTGGAGTGGCGTGTCCACGATGCGAGTCATCGGCCACGATGTGCGCGCGCTCGGATGGCTGAACAAGACCAACAGCCGCGGCGAGCCATTGGGTGCCGTGATCACGCTCGCGGCACTGGCCCTCATCATTCTCTGCACCGGATCATTTGATGCCCTGCTCAAATACATCCAGGCCCTGCTGGAACTCTGCGCCGCGCTCGCTGTTGCCGGTGTCATCTGGATGCGCATCAAACAACCGGACATGCCGCGCCCGTTCAAAGTGCCGCTCTACCCGCTGCCCCCGCTGATTTTTATCTACGTCTCCGTCTGGATGCTCTATTCGCTTTGGAAGAAACAGCCGGAGGAAACTCTCTGGGGCGCGGGGACCCTGGTCGTTGGCGCTTTGATATTTCTGCTTTCGCCAAAAGCAAACCCGGCCAATGAGAGCGAAACCGTCGCCCCCCCCCAATCACCCTGATTCATGAAGCTCCAGATGAAGTCCTTTCGTTACGCGTTCGACGGCATTGTCTTCATGCTGCGCACACAAGTTCATGCCCGCTGGCATTTGCTGGCAACGATCATCGTTATCGCCTCCGGCTTCGCCTTTCATGTGGGACGCGGCGAATGGCTCGCGCTCATTCTGGCGATGGCGTTGGTTTGGACAGCGGAGGCAATTAACACCTCTATCGAATCCGCCTGTGATGCCATCACGAAGGATAAACATCCGCTCATCGGTCACGCCAAAGATGTCGCTGCTGGCGCAGTTTTAATCGCCTCCATTTTCGCAGTCATCGTTGCCGCGCTGGTCTTTGTGCCCAAGCTTTAACCTGAAAACGCATCATGCCCAACTGGCTTCACGATCTC
>JAYVQB010000537.1:0-3462 GCA_043757085.1 Verrucomicrobiota bacterium | reverse complement strand
AGTTGCGGGATGAGCACGAGGCTGAAAACAATCATGAGCATGATGAGTGCGCCAATCATGAAAGCCGGATAGATCATCGCAGAGACCACGCGGGTTTGTAGCTCGTGCATCTGCGTCAAGCTTGCGCCGATGCGGCGTAAAATTTGCGCAAGGGAACCGGAGACTTCGCCAGCAGCGGCGAGATTGCAGTAGAGATCATCAAAACTGGGAGAGGCATTTTGCAGGGCGTTGGAAAAGGTCGCGCCCTCCCGCAATTGCTCACGGATCAATCCGCTCACGCGCCGGATGACCGGCGATTCCTGTCGCTCGTTCATCACGCGCAAAGCCTGTTCAAGTTGCAGGCCTCCATCGAGCAGATCTGCGAGTTCCTCCGTAAAGTGAATTAACAAAGCGCGCTTCAAAACCGGTGGTGCATCTTTCGCCGCCGCTTTGGCTGCCGCTTTGGCCGCCGCCGCAACCGCCTCCTCGCTCACTTTCACGGGAGTCAATTGCTGCGCCTCCAGCTTGCGATAAACCTCTGCTCGCGTCGGAACAGACAGGGAGCCGTTTACTTGTTTGCCAGTGCCATCGAGGGCGATGTAGCTGAAGGAGGGCATGGGGCGGAAGTCGGAAGTCGGAAGTCGGAAGTCGGAAGGCAGAGGTCGGAGGTCAGATGGTTTTAGGGCAGAATTTTTCTGGGTTTGCGATCATGCTACCGAGCATTTTGCCAATTTCTTCTGCTGCGGTTGCCAGACTGTTTGAATCTTCAGTTGAAACATATTCGCCAGCCAATGCTGTTCTGAGCCAGTGGAGTGTTTCTTGAAGTTCGCCATCAGAGTCAGTAAGTTTGCTAACGAAATGCGCCAAATATCGCCGCTTGGCCCATGCTTCTGAAATATTCGCACCAATAGAACGGGGCTTCGACGAATCTGGTCAGACAGGGAAAATTTTTCCTCGGACGGAAAGCTTTTGGTTAATTTGAACACTGCTTGCTGCAAACGGAAGCTCGCCTTGTAAACCTCGAGTTCCTTGCAGCTTTTTGCGAACGCTAGCTTTTTCATGTGTGTTTTAATCTGACTTCTGACTTCTGACTTCTGGCTAATCCGCTGCTGCTGTCACCAGCATTACTTCCTCAACAGTCGTCACGCCTTGTGCGGCTTTCATGAAACCATACTGCCGCATGGGGATCATGCCGTCGGCGATAACTTGGGCCTTGATCACGGCCATCGCTGCGCGGTTGCTGATCTTGTCGGCCAGGCCGGTCGTCATCAGGCAGATTTCCATAATGGCGAGACGTCCTTGATATCCGGTGCCGCGACACTGGCGACAGCCGCCGGGGCGTTTCAACTGATACGCGTGTTCCATGGGGAAGCCGATGCTTTTGAGATAGCTTTCTTCCAAAGTATGAGGCTGCTGGCAATGCGGGCAGAGGGTGCGCACCAGCCGTTGCGCCTGAAATGCGCGCACTGACGATGAAATCAGAAACGGCTCGATGCCCATGTCGAGCAAGCGCGAGATGCCGCCGACCGCGTCGTTCGTGTGCAGTGTTGAGAAGACGAGATGCCCGGTGAGCGCGGCGCGAATGGCGATTTCTGCGGTCTCCAGATCGCGCATTTCACCGACCATGACCACATTGGGATCGCCGCGCAAAATGCTGCGCAGTCCCGCAGCGAAGGTGAGTCCTATCTCCGGTTTCACGGCAATCTGCACCACGCCATCGAGCTTGTTTTCCACCGGGTCCTCGATGGTGACGATGCGGCGCTCCTTGGTGTTGAGCATTCGCAGGAAGGTGTAAAGCGTCGTGCTCTTGCCGCTTCCCGTGGGGCCGGTGACAAGGATGATGCCGTTCGGCGCAGCGAGAAGTTTTGTGATGGCGGCAGCGGTGTCGCCGTCGAGGCCCAGCTTGTCGATGTCGAATTTCTGCCGCGTGAGAAGTCGCAGGCTCACGCTCTCGCCGTTCACCGATGGAATGGTGGCCACGCGCACGTCGATGGGATTGCCGTCGAGTTCCAAGTTGATGCGCCCATCCTGCGGCAGGCGGCGCTCCGCGATGTCGAGATGCGCCATGATTTTTAATCGCGAAATCAGCGAGGCTTGAAGCAGTCGCATGTTCGGCGGCACGGGCACTTCCTGGAGCTTGCCGTCGATGCGATAACGAATGCGCAGGTCACGCTCCAACGGCTCCACATGAATATCCGTGGCACGTTCCTTCAGCGCTTCGCGAAATACTTGGTTCACAAAGTTCATCACCGTCGCTTCCTCGTCCGCTTCATCGAGCACGTTGACTTCCTGTTTCAAATCATCGTGGCCCACATCCGTGTCGCGACCTTCCAGCAGTTCTTCGAAATTCTCCGCGCCCACGCCGTAGCCCTGATGCAGGGCTTCGAGAATGCGCCGCCGTGTGGCCAGACCCCAGGTGATGCGTTTGCGCACCTCGTGACCCACGGCCTGTTTCGCATCCAGATTGAATGGATCGTAAGTCAGCAAGGTCATCTCCGGGCCGTTGAGCGCGGCGGGATAAATCCGGTAACGCAACGCCAGCTTGGCAGGGAAGCGGTTGTGCAGGGAGTCGATGGCCTCAAGCTGTTCATCGGGGACGAAATCGAGCTGGAGTCGGTCGCCCAGCTTTTGAAAAAAGCGATCCTCGTCCACGAGGTTGGAGTCGAGCAAGGCCTCGATCATGGAACCCCGATGCCCCGCAGCCTGACTGAGCGTCTGTCGGCAATCCTGGGGATTTTCGCAACCGGCATCGGTTGCAGTTTGGGTGAGGAGATCAGTTAGGGACATCAGGGAATGGGTGAATTAACGCGCAATCAGTCGGAATGCTTGCGTTATTTCTAACTCAGTAAGTGGTTAAATGTTGCGTGGAGAGCGAAGGCCGTGCCTGCAATCCTCCGGCACACACGCTGAATGTTTCTTCAGGCGGCGCGAACGGCGGTATCAAGATGATGCCGGGCATTGCACAACGGGCTGTTGCAGGGTTCCTGGTGAAATTAAAAGACATTAATTTTGTATCCTTGTTTATCGCCCTTCGATTTCGAATCATGATTGCCGTTTTGTTTCAACCAATGACTTCAAGAGAAAAGCAGGCAGATATAATTGCTTAATGATAACCCTAAAGTTGAACACCGAGCGATGACCATCATCAGAATCACGCCGCCCAGCATGGCGCTTCTCCGGCGGCAGAGCCGTGATGTCGCGACCATCGAGCAAGATGCGCCTGCTGTCCTGTGTGGCGAATCCAGCGGCGAGCCGGAGCAGCGTGGTCTTACCGCAACCACTGGGGTCCAGCAATGAGAAGACTTCACCACGCGCGATCCAAGGCGCGCAATTGGCCGAAAGATTTGCTGATGTTCTCGAAGATGAGGAAGTCGTTCATGGCCTTTGACTATTGAAATTTGTTCAAGTGACTTATTATTCATTGGTGTTGGGGGCTGCCAGCCCTCACTTTGATTTCGACTGAGGGCTAGCAGCCCCCAACAC
>JAYVQB010000536.1:0-3466 GCA_043757085.1 Verrucomicrobiota bacterium | reverse complement strand
TGTCCCACACCTTGTCGCTGCCAATGTCATACTCTCCGCCATAGCAGGAGATGAACAGGCGCTCGACGATCTTCTTGTCCTCAATCGTTTTCATCGTGGCCGCGACATCCGCCGGACGGAAGCAGACCAACATGCGGCGCATAGTATCGAGCAGCTTGGTTTGTTGATCCTTTGTGAGATCAGCAGCAGCGAGTCCGGGCAAATCAGTCTTTTTCTTAGCGATAACTTCCGCAGGCTTCTCCGAACGTGGTTCGCGTGCGACGAGAATTTTTTCTTGCTGCTTGCCGTCCAACGCGCTGACGAATTCATTGAAGATAAGACCCTGATACCAAAAAGGATTCCCCGCGTGATCTTTTTCCTCGCGAAAAGCCTTGGCGAAGTTCCCGTAAAAAATGGGTCGTCCACCGAAGCCAGTGGTGTGCTCGGCGTGGACAAAGGTGCGCCGCGTGACGTGATGCCCCGTGTAAATGAACTCGAAGTCCGCGTCCTCCGGCTTGCCAAAGAATCCCACGGACGGCGTGTTCTTGATCTGGCCCATAAGATCCTTCTCCACCTGCCAGTTCATCTTCTCGCGATAATCCGGATGATGCATCGACTCGAAGACCTGCTTCACAAGGTCCTGCTGATCCTTCGTGTAAAACGTGTTCAACCCTGAAAACGCCCGTCGTTGTGTGACCGCTCTGCGCCAGCTCGGTTTCCACCTGGATGAGGACACCGAGCAAGCCTTGATCACGGGGAAAGACTTTGTGCAGATCAAGGACGTCCCGTTCGACGTGGACATCATCCATGCACCTGACGGCATCGAATCCTTCACAGCCGCAAAATCTCGCCGCATCATGGAGGACATCTTTCCCATTGCGAATCTGCGCGACATCATTGCCAGCAAGAAAGCCTCCAACCGGAGAAAGGATCTCGTGGACATGGAGATGCTGGAGGAGTTCGCCCGCGTATACGCCGCAATGAATGCTCAACCGCTGCCATCCACCTTCGAGATGGCCATGCAACGGCATCGAAGCGACCCGCCACCGTCCTGGTAGTTTTTTGTGCAAAGCACAGGAGCCGTGGTAGCAGGCTTTGGTGATGTCGTCCCAGAGTGGCGGATTGACGGCGAGGAAGGCGTCGCGGACGCGAAGCCAGTCGTCGAGGAGTTCACGCGGCAGCGAATCGGCGAGGCTGAAGGTGATGAAGCAATACCCCAACGCCGGAGTGCCGGAGGATGTGCTCGTGGAGGCCGGCAGCCGCACCACCGTGCGTTCTGTCTATCTGCCGATTGCCCGTGAGCTGCTGCCCGATGCGCTGGCCGTGTTTGATTTCGCCGAATCAGGCTTCGTCACTGGCAGTCGTGAAACCACCAACGTCCCCTCACAGGCGCTCTACATGCTGAACTCGCCCTTCATCGCCAGCGCTGAGTTCCGCTTTCTCAACTAACCGCCTTCCCAGTTTTCCACCTGACTTGTTCGTTTCAGCGGAACGCCGCGTCAGGCTTGCGCGAGCGCAGCAGCAGCTTAGGGTCGCTTCAGTGAAGAGTAAAAAGACCAGCACCGTCATTGTCCAAGGCACTCCCATCGGCGTGCGCAGGGAGGCATCGGGCGATTATATTTCGCTGACAGACATGGTGCGCGACTTCGATGGCGGCAGCGCACTCATTGAACAATGGCTGAAAAACAAGGACACCGTCCTGTTTTTGGGCGTGTGGGAACGCATCCACAACCGGGATTTTAATTCCCTCGAATTCGAGGGAATTAGAAATGAAGCAGGCAGGAACAGCTTTTACCTCTCAGCGCGCAAATGGATCGATGCGACCGGGGCGAAGGGTCTCATTGCCAGCGCCGGTCGCTACGGCGGCACCTATGCTCATCGGGACATCGCCTTTGAGTTCGGCTCCTGGCTGAGCCCTGAGTTCAAGCTCTACCTCATCACTGAGTTCGAGCGACTCAAGGACGAAGAGAACAGCCGACTCAGGCTCGACTGGAACCTCCAACGCACCCTGGCCAAGATCAATTACCGCATCCACACCGATGCCATCAAAGAGCAGTTGATCCCGCCGACCATCACGAAGCAACAGGCGTCGATGGTCTATGCAAACGAAGCCGACCTGCTCAACGTGGCACTGTTTGGCATGACGGCCAAGCAGTGGCGCGATGCCACTCCCGATGCCGAAGGCAACATCCGAGATCACTCCACCCTTGAGCAGCTCGTGGTGTTGACGAACCTGGAGAGTCTCAACTCAGTGCTCATTCGCCAAGCTCTCTCGCAGCCCGAACGCCTCCGGCAATTGAACGAGATCGCCATCACTCAGATGAAGACGCTGCTCTCTGCCAACAACGTGAAGCGGCTGAAATAGCCTGCAGGCAACGACGCGCCGCCAGCGCGTGGACTTCCTTCTGCCGTGCTCTCTTCGCCAGCGCCGAGTTCCACTTTCTTAACTAGACATGACCGCATGGATGATGACGGCGGGCTTGCGATTCGAGGCAGAGCATGGCAATATCAACCCCATGACTGCGACGTTCACCATTGACGATGCCGGACAGATCAATCTGCCCGATGCCCTGAAGCGTGTCTTCGGCGTGGAGCCTGGCGTTCGCCTGCGTGCCGAAGTGACTTCGGATCGCATCGAGATCGTGAAGGACATTCCTGTGGTCACGGAAACCATCCGGTCATCGAGCGGTCGGCTCATTCTCGCACCGACCGGCATTAAAGTGGATGCCGGGAAGGCGATTCGTGAAGAACGTGACGAACTCGCCAACCGAGCCATGAGGAAATGAGCCAATACTTGGACAGCTCGGTTTTGGTGGCATCTCTGTCGCCAGATGATCCAGATCACGCCGCCTGTGACACCCTGCTGAACCAAACTGGAAACTATACCTCCCCGCACGCATTGAACGAGACGTTCGCCACACTCACAGGTGGCAGACTTGGCTTACGGGTCGATGCCGACGTCGCAGCGGAGATGATTCGCGAGAGCATCGTGCCGTGCGTGAACTTCGTGGAGCTGGGCGTGGACGAGATTATAGAGGCGCAGGGCTGCGCTCGAAAACAAGGCGTCCGTGGCGGCGGCGTTTACGACTACATGCATCTGATCGCCGCGCGAAAAACCAAGGCGGACATCCTCTACACGATCAATCTCAGCGACTTTCAACACCTGCATCGCGAGGGCGACCCAGAGATCCGGCGTCCGTGACGATCGGCTCAGTTACCCCGCGCTCTAGGGCCTCAGTCTTGGCCTGCTGAAGGTTTCCCTGCTGCTTCTGTATTGCATGGATTCGAGGTCGATGCGTGGATCTCGCAAGGCGCAGGAGCAGTGGGCGACGTCGAGGTGTTCATCGAGCTTTTCGGAAAACGGGCCGTGGTAGCAGGCTTCGATGATGTTGTGCCAGGGTGGCGGATGAGTGGCGAGGAAAGCATCGCGGGCGCGAAGCCAGTCGGCGAGGAGTTCACGCGGCAGCGAATCGGCGAGGCGGAAGGT
>JAYVQB010000535.1:0-3471 GCA_043757085.1 Verrucomicrobiota bacterium | reverse complement strand
ACAAAGTCGCATCGCTCGTCGAGGCCGATGATGTATTGCTCCACGAACACAAGGGCGTGCAAATTGTGGAAGTGAAGGCGCAGCAATTTGTTCCTGATGATGTGCTCGCGGAATTACGCGGCACGGGACTCGTGAGCGTGGTGAAACGTCTCTCACCCGTGCTTCCAGTGAAGTCACGTCGCACGACTCACATTCCCTTTTCCACCTGCGCCGAGATGCTTGCTTTCGATGCCGGAAAAAATACGCCGCTGTGGAAGCTGGCAGTCGCCTATGAATGCGAGCGCGGAGGATTGAGTGAGCGCGAGGTCATCGAAATGATGGTCGGCATCGTGCGTATTCTGCGTCGCTCCATTGCGCAAGGCATCGCGGGAACCAGTTACGAAGACCGTGTTCTCGGTCATCAATCGGGTGGGTTTCAAGACATGATGAATCAGGGGCGGCTGCTGAATGCGGGCGCATTAAACCGCATCATTCTTTATGTTACCGCGCTCATGGAAGTAAAAAGCTCGATGGGTGTCATCGTCGCCATGCCGACTGCGGGCGCGTGCGCTGCGCTGCCGGGCGCGGTCATTGCGATGGCGGAGGAAATGAATCTTAGTGAGGAGGACATGGCGCGGGCGATTCTCGCTAGCGGATTGATCGGAGTTTTTATTGCGACGGCGTGGACATTCGCGGCGGAAGTCGGCGGATGTCAGGCAGAAGGCGGCTCCGCTGCGGCGATGTCTGCGGCGGCGCTTGTCGGTATGGCTGGAGGAACGCTCGCGCAATCGGTCGGCGCTGCATCGATGGCGATGCAGAGCATGATCGGGTTGATTTGCGATCCTATCGCGAACCGAGTGGAGGCACCGTGTCTCGGAAAAAATGTTATGGCCGCTGCCAATGCGTTGTCCTGCGCAAACATGGCACTCTCGGGATTTGATCAGGTGATTCCGTTCGATGAAGTCATCGAGACCGCCAAGCAGGTTGCGAAGCAAATGCCGCGCGAGTTGCGTTGCACTGCGCTGGGCGGCCTGTCCATCACGCCCACATCATTGGCCATTGAACAACGACTTGCTGGCAAAAGAGCCACATGTGGTGCAGCATCCTGCGGTTGCAAATCATGAAGCGAATCGCATCACTCATATTGTTTTTTGTCGCTGTCGAATCTCGCGCGGCAGATACCGATTCAGGTCGGGCCGTCATTAGTGAGATGAACTGCACGGCGTGTCATGCTGCATCCAAAACACAAGCCGCATGGCTGACGCCGAAGGCTGCCCCGAGGCTGGCCGACATTGGTAATCGCGCCAATCCTGATTGGGTGAGGAAGCATCTGCTGGCACCGCAGAATACGATGCCGGATGTTTTGCATGGCCTTGCGACAGCGGAACGCGAAAAGGCGGCTGACGCTTTGACACACTATTTATATTCCACGTCCGCTCCCAATTGGAAACACGTCGCGCCGGACAAAGGTGCCGTGGCTCGCGGTGAAAGTATTTTCCATCGCGTCGGCTGCGTGGTGTGTCACGCCCCGCAACGTGGTGCGATGGTCGGCGATAACCCGGTGCCGCTTCCGGGCATGTCAGAAAAATGGAATCTAAAAGGACTTCAGCAATTTTTATTTGATCCGCTTTCATCGCATCCCTCTGGCCGGATGCCGTCGATGGGACTGACGGATGGCGAGGCGTTCGACGTGGCGCATTATCTTTTGCGTGAGACAAAAATATTTTCTCCATTGGAAGTCGCAGTCTATAAGACACGAATTCGTTCACTGGATGAGATTGACTCAGCCGAGGTGACAAGCACCACGCCGTTGGATGGCCTGTTGCTGAACGTCCCCGGTGCCAGCGGACCTTTGGTGCTGCGATTTAGCGGATGGCTGCGGGTTGATCAGGCTGGTGAATACACATTTTATCTGACGGCAGACGGTTCAGCCCGGATTTCTCTGGATGGAAAATGGGTGGAAGACGAGGACTCATGGGAGAACGCGCAGACCAAAGCCAAAGGGACTTTGCATCTCGATGCAGGCTGGCATTCTCTGAGGCTCGATTTTTCTCAGAGGGGTCAACTGCCGCCCAAACTGCTTGCGGAATGGGAAGGGCCGGGCATCGCACGCGAGCTGCTGCCAATGAATCGGATGCGCGCAGATCGCAATGTGGAACCGTCGCCCGAGACAACAGCGTTCGCAGTCGATACCGCGAAAGCTGAATGCGGCAAGGTCTTGTATGCGCAGATGAATTGTGCGGCATGTCATGAGGGCAAAGCTCCCGCGGAACCTCTTGCCGCACTTGCGTCATTGAAAAGCACACTTGGTTGTCTTGCTGAAAAGCCGTCGGCGACTGTTCCAGATTTTCGTTTTTCAAAAGAGCAGCGCACCGCAGTTGAGGCCGCGCTCGCAGAATTGAACCGCTCCGAACTTGCCGCGCCGACACCCCAGCAACATGTGGCGCAGACGATGGCGACCTTCCGCTGCACCTCATGCCATGTTCGCGACGGGAATGGCGGCGTCGCCAAACAAATTGATTCCTTCTTCACTGCGAATGTCGATGACCTTGGCGACGAAGGTCGCCTGCCTCCTTCGCTTGATGGTGTGGGTGATCGCTTGCGCCCCGAGTGGTTGGCAAAGGTGCTGAGCCAAGGCTTGGTAGTTCGACCTTATCTAAATACGCGGATGCCGCAGTTCGGCGCGGCGAATGTCGGGCATCTCGCGGAACTTTTTGTCGCGCTCGACCGTCAAGCGCGGCCATTGGCAAAGGTGGATGATACCGCCGATGTGTTGCGCGATGCCGGGCGCAAGCTCGTGGGCACGGACGGTCTTTCCTGCATCGCCTGTCATCGCTTCGCGCGTCAGCCCGCCCACATGTTGCAAGTGATGGACCTCACTACCGTCACGGAGCGGCTCAATGAAGACTGGTTCCGCGCGTTACTCCGCGACCCGAACCGCTTTCATCCGGCCACGAGAATGCCAACCTTCTGGCCCGGCGGTCACAGTGTGATTCCCGGCGTTCTCGGCGGCGACACCGACCGGCAACACGCGGCACTTTGGACGTATCTGGCAGATGGAGAGAGTGCGAAATTTCCCGAGGGGCTGAGCCGGAAAAATATGGAGCTTGTCGTCGGTGGCGATCCCGTGCTCTATCGCGGCAAATTGTGGGAGGCTGGCTTCAGGGCCATTGCCTTGGGCTATCCCGGTCAGGTGAACGCGGCGTTTGATGCCGAGGAAATGCGCCTCTCTCTGCTTTGGCGCGGACAATTTCTTGATGCCTCACCGCACTGGAGCATGCAGGGCATGGGATTGATTCGTCCGCTTGGAAAAGACCCGGTGGTCTTTCCGCACGGCACGGCTTTTGCGGTGCTCAATGACTTGAACGCGCCCTGGCCTGCGCTGCCGGGCAAGGAAGTGGGGATGAAATTCCGAGGCTATCAATTTGATCCGCTGAAGCGACCCACGCTGCTTTACGCGTTCCGCGATATTGCTGTGGAAGATACATTCAC
>JAYVQB010000534.1:0-13765 GCA_043757085.1 Verrucomicrobiota bacterium | reverse complement strand
GCCATGTCGGGCGAAAAACTTTGCTCGGTGATGAAGACCTGATCGTTGAAAAATTTCAGGCCACTCGGCAAATGTGTCTCCATCGGGATGACCTGCTTGGAGGCCATAATGAAACCCCATTCACCGAACGACGGCACATAGCAGTGATAGGGCACAGTTTGGAATCCGCAGGCGCGCAGCGTGGCATCCACGCACCAGTAGGATTGCCGTGCGACCAGCGGTGAAGTCGTCTGCACCACGATCAATGCGCCCGGCAAGAGGGCGCGTTGAAGACGCTGATAGAAGGCGGTCGTGTAAAGCTTTCCGAGCGAGAAACTGGTTGGATCAGGGAAATCAATGATCGCCGCGTCAAAGATTTCGTGATTGGTTTCCAACCACGCGAAGGCATCAGCATTGATGATGTGCGCCTTTTCAGACAGTAATGAATTTTGGTTCAATGCAGTGAGCATCGGCACCGATGAAAACATCCGCGTCATCTCAGGATCAAGATCCACCAGCGTCACGCTGACGGCATTCGGATAGCGCAGCACTTCGCGCATCGCCAGACCGTCACCGCCGCCGAGAATGAGAATACGCGAGGGCTTGTTGATGCGGCTCATCACAGGATGCACCAGGCTTTCGTGGTAACGATATTCATCGCGCGAACTAAATTGCAAATTGCCGTTGAGATAGAGCCGTAGGTCGTCGCGATGCCGCGTGAGCACGATGCGTTGGTATGGCGTGCTCTTGCTGAGGATCACGTTCTCTCCTGAGTAATAACCGTGCTCGGAAAACTCCATCAGTTTTTCCGAAAAGACAAATCCCGCAATGAGTGCGGCCAGCACCACCAGAGCCTGCACCAGCAACCCGCGCCACCAGCCGATTTCACGTCGCAACATGTAGAGCGCAATGAGGCCAACGATGGCGTTCAAGAATCCAAACAAAAAACTGGAGCGCATCAGGCCGAGATGCGGCACCAGCACCAGCGGAAAAAGAAGCGATGCTAATAATGCACCGACATAATCCAGTGATAGCACGCGTGCGACGAGGTCCTTGAATTCCAGCCGATCTTTGAGCAATCGGAGCAGCAACGGAATCTCCATGCCAACGAGCGTGCCGATGATGAATACTAATGCGTAAAGCAGCACGCGAAATGAAGCTGCGCTTTCAAACATCATGAACAGCAACGCCGCCGACCAGCCGCCGACCAATCCGATAATCAGCTCGATCTCCACGAACACCGCAACCAGCGAACGATTGACGTAACGCGAGAGCCACGATCCGACTCCCATCGCAAAAAGATATACACCGATGACCGTGGAGAACTGCGTGATGGAATCGCCGAGCAGATAACTTGCGAGCGTGCCCGCGATCAGTTCATAAATCAGCCCGCAGGTCGCGATTGTGAAAACGGACGCAAGCAGCAGCAAGCGCGTGGAGCGCTCATGCTCAGGAGTCATAGAATCGGCGTTCATTCTGAAGCATGGTAGCAGCCGACGTAAGGAGGCTCAAATTTCTTCTTGCAGCGGAACAAGGCCGGGGAAATATCGCGCTCTCGTGATGATAGTCTTTCCGATCAGCTAGCCCGCATTTCTCACGATACCTCGCGTGGAGAGCACACACTGTTTGCGTATGACGCACCCATAGGTAGGACGATTTTGAAAATCGTCGAACGTTCAACGACTTTAAAAGTCGTTCTACCCGCGCCGCATTGTGAGAAGTGCGGGCTAGGAACCGACAGCGCGGCGTCAAGCCTTGCCGACCATTTCCAAATGCTTCGCGTGGAGGAACTTCTCCAGATCCTTTTGCGATGGCAGCTCGACGGCGTATTTGGAAATGAACAAGCGGTTGTCCATGCTCGCTGTCGCGTAGCGCACCAGCGCGTGATCCTTCTCCGTGCAAAGTAGCAGGCCGACGGGCGGATTGTCACCGGCGGCCATCATGTGCTCGCGATACCATGTGACGTAAGTGTTGAGCTGGCCGAGATGCTCATGCTTGAAGCCTTCAATCTTCAACTCGACGAGCACATGGCATTTCAGGATGCGATGATAAAACACCAGATCGACAAATCCGCGCGTGCTGCCGATGACGATGCTCTTCTGCTGCGCTTCGAGGCAGAACCCATGCCCGAGTTCCAGCAGAAATTCCCGCAAGTGCTCGATCAAGGCGGCCTCCAAGTCCGATTCTTCCACCGCGTCCTGCGCGCGCAGGCCCAGGAACTCGAAGATGTAAGGATCACGTATCGCCAGCTTTGGTTCCGCCGACTCAATGCCTTTGTTCACCATCGCGGAGAGCTTGTCCTTGTCCTTCGACAACCCCGAGCGCTCGAAATACAACGACCCTATCTGTCGCTTCAGCGCCCGCACCGACCAGTTGCCCCGGATGCATTCGATCTCATAGAAGGCGCGTTTCAACGGCTCTTCGATGTCCACGATGAGTTCGAGATGGCTGTAGGACAGGCTTTGAACAAGCTTTTCGACTGGCGCACCAAATTGTGCGGACACTGTCCCCACTTTCTTGGATTGAGGCTCAGGCAGCAGCAATTGCGAGGCTCCTGACAGCATTTGGAATTGTGGGGACAGCGTCCCCACAATCGCTGGATAGAGCCGGAAGAACCTCAAATAGCGGTAAAGCTGGCGACGATTGCCATTGGAAACCTCGAACTCGGTAAGCCGTTCCGCAAGCGCATCCAGCAAGCCCTCGCCATACTTCGCCCGGTCCTTCCCGTGCAGTTCGTAATGATGAATGTAGCCACCGATCACCCAGTTCCGTAGCGTCAGTGTCGTATTCACTGTCCGGCTCAGCGCCACCGCGCACTGCTCATGCACCTGCCGGATGGAATCCACCAGCGCAGGGAAATTCATCGCATTCGCTGGACCAAGGGCGCGCGCTTGGGGCTTCGTGCTGCGCTTGGGTTTCTTGATGGCAGGTTGCTTCTTCATCGCAAGAAGTCAGGTTGATGGAACAGTGCAGCACTCATGTTGGGAATCTGTAGCAGCCGACGTGAGGAGGCTCAAATTCTTCTTCCAGCGGAGCAAAGGCGAGAAAGATAAAACTAACGATTCCATGCGCACTGTCAGTTGTGGGCAAGGCTACCAAAATTGCGTAACCCGGATTACCGTGCAAGTGCCGATGGATCCCATCCCGTCTTGAAGGCGCATGAAATACTCCGTGAAATGTTTCAATGCGCGGACTGACCCCCTTCAAGACGATTTTTCAAAGATTTGGCCGAGTGCATTTCGCGCGGCGGTCTTCACTTTGGTGGACATCCATAGGGTCGAGTGCTGCTCAATATCTGAGAGAATTTTTGAACTGCTTGCATGATCCAAGTGTTTTGAGGCAGCCGCAAGCAGCACTACGCCGAGTGTTCCCCGCACTTGCAAGCCGAGGGATTCGCCAACAGTTCGCGCCGCTGCATCATCGGTCAGGAAAATGTCGGCTCTTGCCTCATGGGCGTAGGCCAGCGCCTCGGCTTCGCCCGCATGAAGAACCTGCGCGTTCACCCACTGGGCAGCTTGGGCAAGGGCGCGTGCCGATAGTTGGGACTGATTCAGCCAGGCCGGGGGTGTGCCTGTCAGAAACGATGGCGCATGACGTTGGAGTTCCCGCCAGACAGTCGGAGTCACTTGAACCTGGCCCAAGTGGGCCAAAAGGCTGGTAGCAGCGACCTGATGCAGATGAAGCAAAGGGCCAGTATCTGACACCACCAAATTCATGGTGTCTGCTTGGCAGCATTCACCGCCCACTCGATGTCGGCGAGTTGATGCTTCTCTTGCAAGGACAGCTTGCCGTGGCTCACAAAGTCACGCACCGCAGCACGAACAGCTTCACCTTGACTGGCAAACCAGCCAGCTTCGACAGCCGCATCAAGTTCTGCTGTGAGCGCTTCAGGAAGGTCCAAGGTTAAGGTGGTCATTGTTGCGGAGAATAACCCACGACGCACCATGTCGCAACCCCTTGGGCAAGCGATCACGCACATTCACCCATGCATCGCCGCCGCAATGATGATGCAGATGCCTAAGCCAACGGCACCGACGACGAGGGCGAGTGGCTGGTTTTTCTTTTCGATCAGTTCCTTCCAGAGGTCGTAGGGCGTGAGCTTGTCCACGATGATGAACGCGGTGCAGAAGATGATGACACCCATGATCGAGTAGATCAGGGAGCTGGTGAAGTCGTGCCAATTAATGAGTGTGAAAAGGGTGAAAAGGGTCAGTGAAAAGGGTCAGTCCGCGCAAATCATCATGAAAAGGGTCAGTCCGCGCAAATCAACAAAACCCTTTCACTCAACAAATTCACATGGCTGGATTCCACGGTTCCGTCATCGGTCGGAACCGTGCATGGCGTTTGAGCCTCCTCACGTCGGCTGCTACGAACGGCTAACCGTGCATGCACGCCGCAATGATAATGCAGATACCCAGTCCGACGGCACCGACAACGATGGCGAGCGGCTGGTTTTTCTTTTCGATCAGTTCCTTCCACAGATCGTAAGGCGTGAGTTTGTCCACGATGATGAAGGATACGCAGAAGATGATGACTCCAATGATCGAGTAGATCAGGGAGCTGGTGAAGTCGTGCCAGTTGATGAGTGTGGTCATGGTATATCGGGGTTGGTTATTTATGACTGATGCCGCTGGAGCCGTGTGATGAAAACCATCGCGCTGGTCCGACGGAATGCCAGAGGCTGAGGCCGCGGACGTTGCCATAGGGAATCCACGCGCAGAGGGCGAGGCAGGTGACGGCGTAGATGGGGTGTCGTAGGAAGTTCATGATTTAATCGTCGTCGTCGTCTGATGATGATGATTTAGAGGCATAAGGTGAGAAATCACTGTTCGACCATCGTTTGACCTCGAGCCCAAAGGCGCGGAACCGCATGATGATTGGCCAGAGCAATACCAGAAAAATGCTGATGATGAAATTGGATGAATAAGTCTTTCCGCTGCTCACGCTGATTGAGAAAGGCAACTGATTGATGGAAGGATCAGCCTCGGTGCTCATGGCCATAGTATAAGTTCCGGCAGGCACGCCGGGGATGGTGGTTCGTTCGGTTTGTGATCCCTCAGTCCATCCACCGTCACTGTCGGTTCCATAATAATACTCCACCGTAAGCGTGGCGGGATAGCGCAAGCCCGTCTGCTGTTCCACCAGTTCGAGATCGAAACCGAGCCATGCATTGTTCACGGCGGCACTGGCGCTGATGTCCACGCCACCGACGGATTGAATGACGAAGGGTTCCGACACCAGCGGGGCCGCGGCGGCAGTGGTGCGGTCATAGACAAAAGTATTTTGGTAACTCTGCACCACCTTATGTGACTTTGACGAGAGCAGTGCAACCACCACCAGAACCGTGGCAAAGATAAACATCAGCGGCTTGAGCGATCGCCATTTCTCCAGGCGCGGATTTGGCTGCACGATGCCGACACTGCCTGATGAGGGCGATTTGAGTTCGGCCAGCTTGAAGGCTTCTTGAACCTTGGAAGCCTCAATGTATTCGCCTGCGCTCCACGAGACTTCGTTTAGCTCCTGATAAATTTCTCGCGAGAGAATGAAAGGCGGCGCGATGTAATCCGCGCATCGGGCCTTCTCGCCACGGCGCACCTGCCAGTAGAATTCGCCTTCGACGTAATTGACCTCGCAGTTCTCGTCCGCATAAAGCCGATAACTGCGGCCTTCGTATTTCATATCCATGCCAGCGCCGAGCGGAGCACGGAGCAAGCGATCTACGATGGTCCAGTGTCCTTGAAACTCGGTGAGCCAGCGGAAGCCATGGTAAGGATTGAAAAGCAAATACTCCGTCCAGCCGGTCGCTGAATCACGGCGATATTGAAAGCCGATGTGCTCCCACTCGATGCCGTCAATCACACCGCGCTGACCCAGTGGGATTTCTGGTTTGATGGCGCGCGCTGCTGCCGCCTTTTGCACGACCGTGAGTTGCGGCGTGCTGGTGTCAAGCAGCTTGCCACAGTGAGAACACACCGCCGTCATCGTGAAGCCCGCTGCGCGTAGATTGACCACACCTCCGCATGAAGGACAATTAAGTGCGCCCGTTTGATTTCGTTCCGTCTCTAGCGGCACGCCGTTCCATCCGGGAAGTGGTTTGAGATTCTGCCAGTTCAGTTCAATGAAGCTCGCGTTCTTGCCCTCAAAAAATCGCCAGCCGTCGTCGGTCTTTTCCAGCGTGGCCACTAAGCCATCGGAACGCTCCAGATCAATCGACTCCCATTCCTCGCCCGTGACCACAGGCTCCGGCAATTCACCTTCGCCGCCGAGACACGTGACGGGTTTCGCGTCTGTCACGCGATAGGTCATATCATTGATCTGAACCTTGTTTTCGGCTTTGAACTTGTCTGGCTGAAAGGCGATTTCAGATTTGAGCGCCGTCTCCCGCAGCACCATGAAAAAGCCCTGCGCCTCACCAACCCAGCCGCGCGTGTGATCGGCGTATTCCACGAACCACTCGCTCCAGCTTCCATCCGTCCACTTCACGCGCGTGCGACCGAGCAGCGTAAAGGCCAGACCATCCAGCTCGCCGCGCGCGCCGATTTGCAGTGGCGACATATCCGGCGGTAAGACCGCGAGCTGGCCGATGGCCTCCACGTTCACATCGTGCCGCACGACCACGCTCTGGCAATGCGCGCAGACAGACGCTTCCGCCGTGGCGCTCTGAAAAACGACGGGAGCGCCGCATTGGGGACAATCGAACTGGCGCATGAAGTTGCAATCCTAGCGGGGCGCGTGTTTTGTGCAAGCACTGCAACACGTCATGCCAATCCTCGAATTCTACTGCCCCGACAATCACAAGATTTACTCGTTCCTCTCGCGCAGCAACGCGACTCGCGACCAGACGCCGCGCTGCCCGGAGAACCCCGCGTTCCGCATGGAAAAGCGCGTCTCCCGCTTTGCCTTTCTGCGCGGCGCGAAAGAGGAATCGGCAGACGATCCTTTCGCGGGGATTGATGAATCCAAAATGGAATCCTTCATGGCCGACATGGAGCGCGAGATGTCCGGCATGGATGAGGCCAATCCCGACCCGCGTCAGATGGGCCGCCTCATGCGAAAAATGACCGACGCCCTCGGCGACAAAACACCGCCGGAAATGCGCGAGATGGTCCGCCGACTTGAAGCCGGTGAAGACCCTGAAACGCTCGAAGCAGAATTCGGTGATCTCGGCGGCGAGGAAGGCACTGAAAGTGGCGCTGATTTGTTTGCCGCCACCGTGAAGAAGATCAAAGCGGGGCTAAAGGTTCCAGTGCGCGATCCGAAGCTTTATGAGATGGGGGAGTTTGTGAATTCGTAGTGGGAACAATGACTCACTGAGTTCTTTACGGTTGACGGGTCATTATAAAAACCATAAATAACTCTTGCCTTACCCTGTCAAGTATTGTATTAATTTATTGTAAGATTAGTCTTGCGCGGTTTGCGCGAGTGGTTAGCCTCATTGCTCCACAATTAACACGTCATCAGTCATGGCCAACGAAAACGACACAGAATTTATTCCAAATCCCAGCATTGGCGAAGCTTCACCGAAGCAACGCCTTTTCAAGCTGGCGCAAGAACACAGTGTCCTTCGCATTTCGGCTGAAAAGGGATTGGAAGTCGATGAAGCTATCAGTGTGATTGAAGCTTACTCCAAACACGTTGAACGCGCGGCCTTCCCGGTTGCGAAATTCGCGCAGCTTGTTTGACTTGCGCAGGCAGTCAGACGCTTTAGTCTGACTTTTTTGCCACACTATGCCGTCCGATGATTTTTACCCTGCCCTTCGAGCATATCGCTCGTGTGGCTTTCACAATCGCACACTGGCGGAACTGAGACGAGACCCGTCGCTTCTGCGACGAGCCGTGCTTGGCGAGGATCACCATGTGGCACATGTGCCCAACATCTTTGGAAATTTCAAGCACAACAACATTACATATCACACTGTTCTCACTTTAATCGGTATCGAGGATCCACTCGAAAAGGGAACCCTCGATAAGCGTTCGCGAGGAATTTCACTGGTTCGACTTCGTGAATTTCCAGATGATCCAATGCGAAAAATTTGGGAGTTCAATATTTTGATACCAAAGGAATATTGCCACGAAGACGGTTGTGTCAGTCAGGAAGATGACGGTATCAAATATGACCAATTCTGCGCACGGCTCACTAACCGCACATTTATTTTTGCGATGGAATTTTTGTGCTGCTACCGTTTTTTTATGGACTTGGTGCTAGAGACATACCGGCTCGGCAACTCGGAAGTCCGTGAACCCTTGCGAGACACAGACGACCTGCTTCATCCCAATGCTCGAGAAGTAAACGCTGTTATCTGTCGGTTCGAGACCGTCTCAGCCAATCTCGAATGGCTTAAGAAAAAACAGGATCTTGCCGAATGGGATTTCT
The DNA here is from genome assembly GCA_043757085.1 of Verrucomicrobiota bacterium. Classification (GTDB taxonomy): domain Bacteria; phylum Verrucomicrobiota; class Verrucomicrobiia; order Verrucomicrobiales; family Verrucomicrobiaceae; genus VFKE01. The sequence continues at coordinate 5,412 of JAYVQB010000534.1, read as the reverse complement.
CGTCCATTCAACAGTTTCTCGGCTTGAACATTGGGAGAAATCGGACCTCATTTCTTCCCTACTATCTCAAGTGGCTCCACGAACACCGTGTAGCACCGGAAGTAGTAGAGGAAAGAACGATGGAATATATCGCGATGGCATTCCTAAGTGATAAATACGAGAACTGATCGCGAAGTGGATTTTACCACGCCAACTGAGGACGTAACTGCGCACCTGCTCCACGTTCGACTGGCTCACCGAAAATGCGCCGTAGCCACCTTGCCAGTAAAAATTTGAAAAGAGCGCTCCTTGTTCTTTGATCCATTTTGACGAGGACTTTTTCGTCACCTCAACCATTTCCGCGACATTCACTGTGCGTGAGAGATTACAGAGGATGTGAACGTGATCTTACACCCCGTTGATGAGGATCGGATCGCAGCCGATATTTTGCAGCACGCCAGCCATGAAAGCGTGAAGCCGGGCTGACTACTTGTTTTCAATATGAGTCGCATAGATTTCATATTGCACGGAAGGTGCGAACGACTATTTTCCCACATGGTCGCAATCAAGTTGGAACCGAAAACAGAAAAGCGGCTCATGGCGCTCGCGAAGCGCCCGGGACGCTCTAAGGCGTTTTTTGCGCGTGAAGCTATCAATGAACACATCGGCGATTTGGAGGATTGCTACATCGCATTGCAACGCCTCAAAAAGCCAGCGCGTCGCCACACTTCTGCGGAGGTGAAGCGTGAGCTGGGCTGAGTGATTGAATGTAGGCGATGCGTCGCGCTTCGCTCTGCTCGAACATAAGGTGAAGCGAGACGCATCACCTACTTTTTATTGCGATATCTCAAAGCGCGCCTTGAGCATCTGCCACAACTCGCGGCTCAACTCTTCTGCGACTCATTGAGGTTCGCATACAGCTTTGTCGGCTGTGCGAACAGCCGCTTGACATAATACACTTCCATTTTAGCGAGCATCCGTATCTTACCCCAAAGGGAAACTTTGGTCACAGCCTTTTCCCTGTGGGTGCCTTCGGGATAATAAACCATGACATCCACTTCGCCGATGCCATCACAATGTTCATTTCTAAGTTCTGGCTCCCGCCCGTCGATGCTTCCGCACAGGTCATGAAGCGTTTTGCTGAGCATGAGATACTCTCCGCCTTTGACGGTATTTTTTAGCAAGCGATGCGCCAGAATCACATCGGAACCGGCGATCTCCTCGAACTGCTTGACCTGCTTTACGGCCACTTCGCCGTGATGCGCGATCACCTTGAGCTTCAATTGCCCTGCGCCTAGGCACGCATCACAAACGCAGAGGCTGCACTCGCTGACCAGCAGCTTTTCCCGCTCCGCAAACGCCGCAAAGAAGCGTTGCAACTGCCCCAGCACTTCACGCGCAGTCTCACGACTTCCATCTGAGCGCGCGTAGAAAAGCGCGGCGTCACCTTGAAGCTTGTTCAGGATCAGTGGGTGCGTGGAGGCGTCGATCACGCTCTCCAGCAACTCGGTGATGATGCGCTCCGCATGCATCAAAGTCACCCGGTGCTTCTGGATGAACTTGGTGTAGCCGCTGATGTCGATCAGGATGATGAACGCTTGGATGAGTTCCATAGGGCAAGGCTATAATGAAGCGCATTCAGCACCAATGAGCGAGCATTTACATCTCACATGACTTCTTGCTGAACATCGGCGGCTGTGCTCTGTCTCATCATTCACATTCATGAAAACCATCCTGCTTGCCGCCCTTATGTCAGCCATCACCCTCTCCGCCGCCGATCAAAAAACTGAGACTGCCGTATTCGGGGGCGGTTGTTTCTGGTGTGTTGAGGGAACATTCCAAATCATTCCCGGCGTGAGCAAAGTGCAGAGCGGTTATGCTGGCGGCCAAGTGGAAAATCCCACTTACGAAATGGTCTGTGGCGGCAACACCGGCCATGCCGAGGTGGTTCAAGTGACGTTCGATCCTGCAAAAGTTTCGTATCGCGAACTGGTGGATCTTTTCTGGTATATGCACGATCCGACCACGCTGAATCGCCAAGGCCACGACAGCGGCACCCAATATCGCTCGGCCATTTTCACCACGAGCGATGAACAGAAAAAAGCCGCCGAGGCTTCGCTGGCGGAACATCAAAAGGAATTCAACAACGGCATCGTCACCGAGGTCACACCGCTGAAAAAATTCTACTCTGCCGAGGACTACCACCAGAACTTCGTGAACAGCAATCCAAACCAAGGTTACGTCTGCTCCGTGGCCAAGCCAAAGATCGAGAAGTTCAAAAAGAAGCTGGCGGAGCTTAAAGCGAAGGCGGAGAAGAAGTAACTCGCGACGAAGCCGACTCAGAGATCAATCCCGTCGCGCCTCAAATCTTCAGCCGCAGCCTTGGTCGCCATCGTGCCGGGCGGGCAATCATACCATCCGGGATCGCTGCCATCGGCAGGAAGTGAGTCGCGCACTTTTAGGATCGTGAACATGCCGCCCATGGTGATGTAATCTTTTTTGCCGCGACCACCGATCATGGGAAGCGAGTTCGGCGGCACTTTTATTCCCATGTCACCCATGTCGCCCATCCCAGTGTCTCCCATCACCATGTAGCCGGGAATGAGTTTGCGGATTTTTTTGTCGAGACCGGTTTTCTCCATGCCAATTTGATTGCCAAAACGATGCCCCAACTGCGTCATCACATGATGCAGCATGTGACAATGCATCACCCAGTCGCCGGGTTCGTTCGCGATGAATTCGATCGTGCGGGTGCTGCCCGTAGGCATGTGAACGGTGATCTCGGGCCACTGCGCCGCCTCGGGGATTTCTCTACCATCAGTGGCCACCACTTTAAAAACAGTGCCATGCAGATGAATCGCGTGATGGCTCATGGTGCTGAGATTCCCGATGCGGATGCGCACACGCTCGCCCTTCTTCGCGAGCATCGGCTGGGTGCCTGGAAAGCTGCGCCCGTTGAGCGTAAACACATTCATCTCCGTCATTTCATTCGGGTCGGGACGGCGTGCGCCGACCTCGATCTTCCATTCGCTGAGCATGAAGGCATAGTCGCGGTCGGGCGGATTTTTCTCCGGCACTTTCTGATGGATGATGAACAATCCCATCATGCCCATCTGCATCTGCGTCATCTCATCGTGATGGCTGTGATACATCAGCGTGCCGTGCTGGCGCAGGGTGAATTCGTATTTGTATGTCTCGCCGGGTTGAATGGCTTTCTGGCTCACGCCACCCACGCCACCCACGCCGTCCATGCCGCTGGGCAACAAAACGCCATGCCAGTGAACAGTCGTGGCCTCGGGGAGTTTGTTCGTGACATAAATGCGCACATCGTCGCCTTCGACTGCCTCGATTGTCGGTTCATGCACGCGGCCATTGTAGCCCCAGCATTCGGCCACCAAGTGCTTGTAGTTGATACCGGGCGGGAAAAAAAAATTCATCGTCCCGGTGCTTCTCGCAATGAGATTCGGCGGAGCGGAAATCGCCGGGCCATGCCCCATGTGCATCGCATGATCTTCGCCCAGCGCTTGCTTGGCAAAAAAATAGCGCCAACCAGTGCTCCAGCGGCGCTGCCTAGCCCAAGTTCCGCTGCTTAATTTTACCTCTATCGTAGGAGCGGCCTACTGCGGCCCCCGGTTTTTCTGCACTACATTTGCGCGGCCTTGGCTGCCGAGGTCTCACCGAGGATGCGGTTGCGCGTGGGCAGTTCGAGATCCAGACGCGTGAGCAGTTCGGCTACGCGTCGATCAGGGCGGGCGACGGTGCGCACGGTCAGCTCGGTGCTCGTTTCCCCTGCTCGTTTCCCCTCGCTTCACGGGGATGACCACGTCCATGCTTTTGATGGTGCTGATTTCGGCCACCAGTTTTCTCGCGCAGGTGCCCAGTCCTTTGCCGCTCATCCATTGCTCCAGCACGCGCCACTGCGCCAGAGCCAAAAAACACACCAGGATGTGGGCTTCAACCCGTTGGGTCTTCTGATGATAGATGGAGCGCAACTTCAGGTCGCTCTTGGCGGTGCGGAACGCGGCCTCCGCCTGGTTCAACTGGATATACCAGCGCCAGAGTTGCGCGGGATCGCGCTCGGTGCAGTTGGTTCGCAGCAAATAGGCGCCGTGTTGCCGCTCGCTGCGCTGCCCTTTGTCCAACGGGATGGTGATGCTCAAGGCGGCGGCGGTTCCCCGGGCATCGCGCTGCACTTCGACCACGATGAGCTTGGCCGCAGCGGGATATTTGCCCTGCCAGCGCCCGATGCGCCGCCCGATCTTTTCCAGATCACCCTCAGGCTTGCGGCGCAGGGCGGTGTCGATCTTCAGGAGTTCGGCGCACAGGTGATCGCTCTGCCGGGCGAGCATGGCGCGCTCTTTTTCCGTGCGCGCCGTGCTGCGACACAGGACGTATTGCTCCTGCCCTTTGCCATCAGGATGGGCAATGAGCCGCGCTTCCAAGCCGCTTTGCACCTCGCTCCAGCCTTCGGCATCGAGCATCTCTTTTTCAAACTCGCGCAAGTGGCACTTGGGTGTGCCCACCAGGTAGCGTGCGCCACGCCCGCGCAAAAAGGCGATGTTCTTCTCGCTGACCATGCCCCGGTCCATGACCCACACGCGCAGAGCTTGTCCTTATGAGCGGCCAGCACATCGAGGCCACGGTAGAGACGGTCGTCGTTGATCTTGGCCAGCGGGATGCCCGTGATGTCTTCAAGTGCCGTGCGCTCATACCAATGCTCGGCGATGCCCAGCTCCGAGCGCTACGCACAAAAGCGGGCCGTGGTCAGCACGGCAGCCCATCCTGCCACGGGACATCCTCCTTGCCAGGCTCGATGAGCGAACCCAGCAGCGTGTGCAACCCAAGCCCGATGCCAGAGCGCAAGACCGAGCCACGCCTCACCGAAATCGCGCACCCGCTCCACACGCAAGCCACCCACATCGGCCACCTCCCAGCGAGAGAGGGAGGCCTCAGGCAGTGCGCACTCGACTCGACCAACCATCAGATGAAAGACATCACCCCCGCAGCCTGGGTCAAAGCGCAGCAAGAAGCTGCGATTAAAGTCCAGTCGTAGCCACTGTGAGTCGTGGTCATGATGCTACGACCCACAGTGACACGATGGTCAAACGAATATCTCAAACAGCAGAGACTGTGTGCTTCGCTTGACGCTTACACTCCACGCGCAACATTCCCCGAACGTGCGCCACGCTTACAGATGATTGGGATTCAGTACGCAGGGAACAGGAGAGTAAAGCTGCCGCGCAATGCCTTGCGTTTGATCAATAGAAGACAGCTTATTTTGTTCTTCAACAATAAACACTGTGGGATGACTATGTGTTTTCTCGTTTATATTATGGTTCATCAGGCAAACGTGTGGGTCGTGATGGGTTTGAGTGAGAGTTTGCCGAGGTGGAAAAGAATGGCTGTGCGGTAGTTGGCGAAATTGCGAAAGCC
>JAYVQB010000533.1:0-3497 GCA_043757085.1 Verrucomicrobiota bacterium | reverse complement strand
CGTAGTGTTTGGATTCGGCCTTGACTGACATCGGGCGGGCATGGTTGCAGGAAGCGGGCCAGAGTCAAACAGTTCGTAGCAAGGGCATCTTGCCCTTGGTTGTCGGACTGCAAGGGCAGGATGCCCTTGCTACGAAAACTTCACCGCACCGTCCAATCATGCACGACGATTTTCGCGGCCAGGGGCTTGAGCACTTCCGCGACGGCTTTTTGATGCACGGGATTTTTTTCGTAGGCGGCAAGCGCTGCTTTATCCGTAAAACGGATGACGAGACCGACATCAAAACTGGAGTCCACGATGGGGCGCTCGCTCGGCAGCGGCTCGCCCACACTCATGGCGAGAATACCGGGAATCTGGGACGGAAAGCTCTTGGCGGTCGCGATGATCTTTGCGCGCTCCTGCGCATCGCCTTTGTGCTTCAACCAAAATAGAACGACGTGGCTGACGTTGCCGGGCTTGGCCGCAGGCTGGATGCCGGAGCACGAAACGAGAAACACAGCGGAAAGAATGACGAGACAGGAAAGGATTTGATTGGCAAGTTTCATGGTGCGCCTAGCATGACGAACGTGTCGCCGCTGTCCATTTACATTTTTATTATCGGAGCCGCCGGGTTCGCCTTCGCAGTGGAGCCGCAGACATTTGACCGGCTCACGTTTCATTCCAAGCCGCAACCACTGAGCAAGGATGCGCGCAATTCGGACTGGCCGCGCGTGCTGGGGCCAAGTGATGACGCGAGTTCGCCAGAGACTCATTTGCTACATGAATTTCCCAAAGCCGGGCCGACGCTCTTGTGGGAAGTGAAAAAGGGCGAAAGCTACACTTCGCCCGCGATTGCAAATGGGATGGTCGTGATCTTCCACGCGCTCAATGGCAAAGAAACTATCGAGGCACTGGATGCGGAAACGGGCCGTCGGTTTTGGGCCTTTGATTATCCCATCGACTACAAAGACCGTTACGGTTTCGCGAATGGCCCGCGCGGCAGTCCGGTGATCGCGGATGGTCGCGTCGTCACCATAGGTGTGACTTGCGTGATGACGTGCCTTGATCTCAACACGGGGCGCATGATGTGGCAGCGTGATCTGCGAAAAGATTTCAACGTGCCGCAGGATTTCTTTGGCCACGGCGGCTCGCCATTAATCACCGATGGAAAAGTCATCGTGAATGTCGGCGGCAAAGATGCGCCGGTGCCGGATGACGATTCGCGCGAGCGCGCCGCTGCCTTGGCGAAGCCCGGCTTGTGTGTGGGCGCGTTTGATTTGAAAACTGGCGCTCTGGTCTGGAGCGTGCAGGACGAATGGGGCGCGAGCTATGCCTCGCCCGTGCGCACGAACATTCACGGGCGCGATGTGGCCTTGATCTATGCGGGCGGCGAGAGCAATCCCTCAACGGGCGGCTTGCTGTGCATTGATCTGAAGGACGGCGCGATGCTTTCGCGACATCCGTGGCGGGCGAAAGATTACATTCAGGCGATTGGAAGTTCGCCCGTCGTGGTGCCCGGTAAAAATCGCGCATTCATCAGCACCGCGTATCCCAAGGGCCGTCCGCTCGGCGGCGTGATGCTGGAGTTCGGCAAAGATTTCAAGACCACGGAAGTTTGGAAGTCGGGCAAATTCGCGACGCATTGGATGAACCCGATTCATCAAGCTGGCTTCCTCTACGGCATTGATGGCGAGACGGAACAAGCCGCGCAGTTGGTGTGTTTTGATGCCGCCAATGGCACTGAAAAATGGCGCAACGAAATGACTTGGGACGATGAGGAATTGACCGCGAAGAACGGAGGCCGCGTGGCCAAGACCAGCATCCTCCGCGCGAGCTTGCTGCGCGTGGATGGCAAAGTGTTGTGCCTCGGCGAGACGGGCGCGCTCTTGTGGCTCGACCTCACACCGACCGGGGCGAAGATCGAATCGCGCGCACAATTGTTCTACTCGCCGCACACCTGGTGCCTGCCAGCATTGAGCCGCGGGTTGCTCTATGTGATGCAGAACGAGCGCGAGATGGTGCGCGACTCCGGCGGGCTGCGCATTCTCTGCTATGACTTGAGAATGCCGTGAGGGAGCCCTGAAAATTTTTCGGGAATAACGAACGACTTCACGCATCATATCACCAATTCAATCGTATGATAAACATGAAACAATCTCTCATCCTCCTCTGCGTCTTCGCGGGCGCGCTCGTCGTCATGCGCGCGGAGGACAAAACCAAACCAGCCGACAAGAAATCAAAGCCCATGGAAAATGCCAAAGTCATCAAGAGCGAAGAAGAATGGCGCAAGAAACTCACGCCCGAGCAATTCGCCATCACGCGCCATGCGGCCACCGAGGCTCCGAACGGCAAGGCTTACGATGAGTTCAACAAACAGGGCGACGGCACTTATTACTGCGTCTGCTGTGGCGCGGAGCTTTTCACCAGTGGAGAAAAATTTCACTCCGGCTGCGGCTGGCCTTCGTTCTATGATCAGTCCAAGGCGAAAAATGTGGCCGAGCGTGTCGATGATTCGAGCGGGATGCGGCGTATTGAAGTCGTCTGCACGCGCTGTGATGCGCACCTTGGCCACGTCTTTGAAAAAGAAGGCTACAAAACGCCAACTGACCGCCGTTTCTGCATCAATGGCGCGGCGCTCAATTATGTCGCAAAAGGCGGTGCGGCCCCGAAACTGGAAGGAGTCACATCGCTCAAAGTGCAGGAGAAAAAGGTCGAGGTAAAGAAAGCTGCGGGGGAATAGACTAACAAATACGCTGGAAGTTGAGAGCTTCCAGTTTCGATAACGCACAGGAAGTTGAGAGCTTCCAGCTTCGACAGCGTCCGGCGGGTCTCGAGACCCGCCGACCTCTGACGGGACAGGAGTCCCATCTTCCACTTGCGCAAACTCGCGGCCCTGAGTCCCATCTTCCTTCCGCGTTAAAGTAGCTTTACCACAACGCGAATCCAGCCTAACCAAGCTGGATGCCTCGTCACCATCTCGCCTACGTTTTCGAGCGGTTCCCTTCGTTCACGCAAACTTTTTGCGTGCGGGAGATCATGGAGCTGAAACGTCTTGGCGTGCGCCCGGTCATCTTTTCCATCCACGACACGCGCGAGGAAGCGGTGCGCCATTTCCCGGCGCAGCTCTTTGAATGCGTGCATTTTCTTCCGCCAGAAGAAAAGCTCGCGGAAGAAGTTCGGCGATTGATGGACGCCCAGAAGCTTCCGCAAAGCGTGGTGCTCACCCTGCGTCAATGGGGTGCGCGACCCGACAAGTCGCGCGTTTATGAAGCCGCATGGATCGGCGCGAAACTTCAGGAACTGGACTGCGGAGTGAAACACGCGCACTCCCATTTTGCTGGCGTCGGCCCGCGAACCTGCTGGTGGTTGCGTAAATTTTTCGGGCTGAGTTACAGCTTCACCGCACATGCCAATGACATCTTCTGCAAAGCGGAAGATCAGATTCCGGCGATGCCCAGCCTGTTTCAGGATGCGAGTCTGGTGGTCACTGTGAGTGATTTCACAGCGCGCCGATTGCG
>JAYVQB010000532.1:0-3503 GCA_043757085.1 Verrucomicrobiota bacterium | reverse complement strand
GCGCATAACGAGTGATGGAAAGTTCACTTCAAAGGCAACTGCTCAACCTGTCCAGTCCAGTCGCCTGGCGAGGTCTAAGCGAGCCGCAAATCAAGTTTAGCTGTCCAGCCCGTTCGCTCGTTCGATATCTTTCGAGCATGCACCACAATCAAGTCTAAACCGTTGATAATCAATGGAAAGCGGGTGATGAGAATCGAACTCACGTTTTTATATAACGCCTTCACAATGAGTGCCTTACTAGGTAAGATGACGACGGTGAACAGTGGTTGACGTGGGTATTTGTTGCCACTATGTTACCCCATTATGGCAACCCTAGTGAAGAAACCCAACAGCCCCTACTACTACGCCGCATTCCGCATTCCACAGGAGGACTCGAACGGGAAGCGAGTATGGAAGCAAGTGCGCAAAGTCACGAAGCACACGAACCGCCGCGAAGCACTCGCCGCCGCCGTGTTGATCGAGCAAGAGGCATTCCGCGCCGCTGGTGCAGGCGATGAAGGTTCACAGCGAATGCTCGCCATCCTACGCGATGCGACCGAGCGAGCAGCGCAGCACAAGCTCACGCATGACCTAGCCCGCGAGTATCTCCGCAAGATGACCGAGCTTGCCACAGGCGAACCGCTCAAGATGTATTTCACGCGCCAATGGTTCACAGAATGGCTAGAGCTTCGCGCAGCAACCACGAAGCCTTCCAGTCTGGCAAGATACAAGGGAAGCGTGAAAGCCTTCATGTCGCATCTTGGAGACACCGCAGAGAGGCCGCTAGATTACATCCAGCTTTCTCACATCAGCGCATTCCGGGACAAGCTCAAACGCGAGGGACGTTCAAGCGTGACATGCAATCACATCACAAAGGACGTTTGCGCAGCCCTCCGCGCCGCCGTGCGTGAAGGCATCATTCCGCGCAACCCCGGCGACAATATCAAGCACCTTGAAACCGACAGCATAGAGCGCAAAGTCTTCACCGCCGACCAGATTAACAAGCTAATCAAGGCCGCATCCGATGAATGGCGTGGAGTGATTCTTCTTGGAGCATTCGGCGGCTTGCGTCTAGGCGATGCCGCGCACCTTCCATCCTCGACCGTGGACTTGAAAGAAAACGTCTTGCGCTTCACGCCCTCGAAAACCTCAAAGGCGCAAACGCTACCGATGCACCCTGAGCTTGTGAAGTATTTCAAGACTCACAAGCCAACAGGCACGCATTGTTTTCCCTCACTCGCGCCGATTGAAGTAGGCGGATGCAGTGGACTGTCAGAGCTATTTATCGAGATCATGGACACCGCAGAAATCAAGCGAACAGCAATGCGCGAGAAGGTTGAAGGCAAGATAGGATACCGCACCTACGACCTGTCGTTTCACTGTCTGCGCCACTCGTTCAACAGTCAGATGGCGAACGGCGGAATCAGCCAAGAATTGCGAATGAAGCTCACAGGACATGCCGACAAGAGATCAAACAACGCATACACGCACCACGAACTGACCACCCTCCGCGCCGCCGTTGAAAGCGTGCCAGGACTGAATGGCCGGAAACCGAAAGGAAAGAAACCATGAAGCGCAAGACCACCAAGAAGACCGCGAAGCGTGGGAGACCCAAGGGACTCGCTACAAAATCATTCACGCCCGAGGTTGAAAAGGTTCTAGGCATCATCACGAACAACGCCGCCGCGAATGCTGGAACGCGAGCTAGATTCGGGCTGGAATACAACCCGCGCCTTGCACGAATGCTCCTATGCATTTTTCAGTATCGCCAGCACGAAGCGCAAGGATGGAAGACGTTGCCGCAATACGACCGTTTCACAAAGCTAGGGTTTCAGTCATTTCTGATCGAGCACGCGAAGGAGGAAAAGGCGAGTTGTGAGCTTCATTTCAAGGACGCCTGCCTAGCGGCAGCACGCAGCGGAGATCAAGAATTTTTCCGGCAGGCGGCAGAGATCACGCGCATGAATGTTTCTGGCGACGTGGCATCTATCGAAGGAACTCTTGTCTATAAGGCGCATGTCCAAGCGGAAAAGACTTCCAACACTCTTTTCAAGAGACAGCCAACATCGAAGGAAGTGCATCAGATACTTTCTATGTGTGGGCCGCAGAATGTTTTCATAAGTCTAAAGCGAGTTAATCAGCTCATCCGCCGACTAATGCTGCCAGTGAGCAGCTAGGGAACATTTCGGCTATTTTATGTTTCCCGACTTCATTTGTCATTAGTGTCCTTTGACATCAATCGTTGTGCATGAGCACGACACTTACAATCGGACAAACTAACAACACCACCACCGACCGCCCTCGCTTTGCGCGAGTGGACGCAGTCACGCAAGCTTACGGTTTCAGCCGTGGGTATCTTTATAAGCTACTCAACGCAGGCACAGTTAAAAGCCTATGCGTGCGAGATCGTGGCAACGTGCGCGGGATTCGTTTTGTAAGTGTAGAATCGCTAGAGGAGTTCATCGCAAACACTGGGGAACCGGGATTCAGTGAGGATGCGAAAGCCGCAGGCCGGAAAGCCCGAGCATCACGGAAACCACATCACGCGACGGCATAAAAAAGGAGCCGCCCGGCGTGACCCGGAGCGACCCCCACAGAACAGGAAAAATCACTTCCCGAACATGGAAAAATATACCCTAGATTTCATCAAGGCGCAACTGCCTTCCTATCTACAAGAACTTGGATGCGAGCTTAGATTCAAAGGTGAAGACCGCTTCACTTGCCGCTGCCCGTTGCATCAAGACAGCGACCCTAGTTTCGGCGCAACATTGAAGGATGGCTCTTGGCTTTGGTATTGTCACCCATGCGCAACAGGCGGCAGCATCATCGACCTTCACATGAAGCTGCACGACCTAAGTGAGGACAAAGACGCCATCCGCGAACTGCGCGAAAAATACGAGACTGGGGCATCACTGCCGCGCGCACCGATGCCACCGCGAAGGGCAACGCCCGCGCCCGTTCCAGTGACACCGCCGATGTTACACCGTGGCAGCTTCGCAGAGCTTCAAGCCGTCGCCACACTGCGCGGTCTACCATTGGAAGCGGCAAGGCACGCCGATAGCCTTGGTTGGTTGAAGTTTTGCTCTTATCTCGGGCATCATTGCTATGCGCTCACGGATCACAATGACGATGGACTAATGATTCAATTCCGGCGCACGGATGGCGGAAAGCTTGGCGAGGTCAAATCACATTTTCTGAAAGGAACTAAGTCTTTGCCGATAGGCACGCGGCATCTAGGCTCAAGTGATTTGCCCGTTCTTATCGCCGAGGGATGCGTTGCCAGCTTAGAACTTATTGCGCTGGTGTTCTATTCTAATAGCAGCCCTAACATTCCTCACTGGAGCTTGATCGCGATGCCGAGCGCATCTTGCAAAACAATCAGCGAAAGCGTCCTAAATAAGTTACACGGTAGGCCATTAGTGAGGATCATTGCCGACGTAGGCGTTTCAGGCGAGCGGGCAGCTAACCGATGGGCGGAACAGTTACACGCTCACAGTATTCCGGTGGAACTGGTGAACCTTCGC
>JAYVQB010000531.1:0-13832 GCA_043757085.1 Verrucomicrobiota bacterium | reverse complement strand
CGACACCGATTTGCCGGAACTCGCCGAGCGCGCCGCCGTCTTTGCGCGCGTCGCCCCCGAGCAAAAGCTCAAGCTCGTGCGCGCACTGCAAGCGCGCGGCCACATCGTCGCGATGACCGGCGACGGAGTGAACGACGCGCCCGCGCTCAAGCAGGCCGACATCGGCGTCGCCATGGGCATCACCGGCACGGATGTCGCGAAAGGCGCCGCCGACATGCTGCTCACCGACGACAACTTCGCCAGCATCGAAGCCGCCGTGGAGGAGGGGCGCGGTGTCTTCGACAACCTCACCAAATTCATCATCTGGACCCTGCCGACCAACGTGGGCGAGGCGATGATCTTGCTCACCGCGATTTTCCTCGGCACCGCCCTGCCCCTGCTGCCCGTGCAGCTTCTCTGGATCAATATGGTCACCGCCGTGCTACTTGGCTTGATGCTCGTCTTCGAGCCCAAGGAACGCGACCTCATGCAGCGCCCGCCGCGCGATCCGCGGCAGCCGATCCTCACCTTCCCGCTCCTCATGCGCACGGGTCTGGTCACCCTGCTCATGTTCGCCGGAGCGTTTGGCTCGTTCCTCTTGGAGCAGCAGATGCGCGGCAAGAGCGTCATCGAAGCGCGCACCACCGTCGTCAACGTCATCGTCATGGTCGAATGCTTTTACCTGCTCAACTGCCGCTCGCTGCTGCATTCGATGTTCTTCGTGGGCCTGTGGAGCAACCTCGCCGTCTTCGGCGGCATCGCCGCGATGCTCGGCGCGCAACTGCTCTTCACCCACACTGCGCTCATGAACCGCCTCTTTCACACCGCGCCGCTCGACGCCGCCTCGTGGCTCTACATCTTCGGCGTGGGCCTCGCCGCCTACTGCGTCATCGAGTTTGAAAAATGGGCGCGCCGCAAAATGACCCACACCCCTTGAATCATGCCCACGACCGCCGTCTTCGACACCAAGCCCTACGACCGCGAATACCTTCCGTCCGTGCCCAGCGCGGAGCGCATCGTGTGGCGATTCCACGAGTTCCGACTCAGCGCCGAGACCGCCTCCGCAGCAAAGGGTGCGCGGGCCGTCTGCATCTTCGTAAATGACCAGGCGGACCGCCCGTGCCTCGAAACGCTCGCCGCGCTCGGGGTGAAACTTATCGCGCTGCGCTGCGCGGGCTACAACAACGTGGACCTTGCCGCCGCGAAGTCGCTCGGCCTCGCCGTGGTGCGCGTGCCGGCCTATTCGCCGCACGCCGTGGCCGAGCACACCGTCGGCCTGCTGCTCACGCTCAATCGAAAAATCCATCGCGCCTACAACCGCGTGCGTGAGTTGAACTTTTCCTTGAGCGGACTCGTCGGTTTCGACCTGCACGGCAAGACTGTCGGCATCATCGGCACAGGCCGTATCGGGCGAATCACGGCGCAGATATTCCGCGGCTTCGGGACGCATGTGATCGCTTACGACCCGTTCCCCACGTTGGACTGGGCGGCCATGCACGGCGTCCGCTATGTAGAATTCGCAACGCTGCTGGCGGCCAGCGACATCGTCTCGCTCCACCTCCCACTGCTGCCGGAGACGCGCCACCTGCTCAACGCTCAAACACTTTCACAAACGAAGCCCGGCGTCTTCATCATCAACACCAGCCGCGGCAAACTCATCGACACCGGCGCACTCATCGCGGCGCTGAAGACTGGTCGCATCGGTGGCGTGGCGCTCGATGTCTATGAGGAAGAGGAGGGCATCTTTTTCGAGGATCTCTCCGGCCAGATGTTGCACGACGACGAGCTGTCGCTGCTGCTCAATTTCCCCAACGTCCTTATCACCGCGCATCAGGCCTTCCTCACGCACGAAGCCCTCACCGAGATCGCCCACGTGACGACGGAGAACCTCCTCAAACTGCAAGCTGGCGGGCCTTTTTTAGAAGGCACTGCATTGGTCAAACTTACTTCACCTAGATAAGTTATTTCCAACATCCAACCACCTAGCTAACATTCTTATGAACACACTAACACCCATCGAAACAGGAATCCATCCTGATCCTATGCCTCATGGCATCCTTTGCCGATGGCAACAAGCATGAAAGCGAGCGCCAGCAAAAAAGATATCCGACTCGCTCGCCAGCGAAGACGTGGATATCACCGCGCTTTACCAGAGAGTGTTGCTCAACGCTCCCGAAGTGGCGACGATCGCCAAGGATCTCGCCCAGAAATACACTGGCCAGATCACCCAGCAGAGCCAGCAACTTCAAGGTGCTGGCCTGAGCACCCTGTTGAAGGGTGTGGTCTGATATTCAGCGCACATGATCTAGCGATTCCATCTGGCGGCGGATTATTCGGCAAAACCTATGATTCCATTAGGAACTGCATATTCGTCAAACATTCACCAGTAATCCATGATGAGTGTGTCTGAATGACCGCGCTTCCGCTTCAAGTGAAACGGACGGTCCCAAGACAAAGACAAAGACAAAACAAGCACATAACACAATGACTATCTGGATTCTCTTCATCGGAACCATGGCGATTTCCTTGTGGGCCGCGGCCAGGGTTAAATCTATCTATAATCGTTTCAATCAGGGCACCGTTCGCTCCGGCCTCACAGGTGGCGAGGCTGCCCAGCGTCTTCTGGCCCACGCCGGAATCACTGATGTGGAGATCGTCCATCAGGAAGAAATGCTTGGAGATCATTATGACCCGACCAACAAACGGCTCGTCCTCTCCAGTGCGAATTACTTCGGCAGCACTCCCGCCGCCCTCGGTGTGGCTGCTCATGAGTGCGGTCATGCGCTACAGCACGCGCAGACTTATGCGCCGCTTCATTGGCGCATGGCTGCGGTGGGGGTTACCACATACGCCAATCAGATTGTGATGTGGCTGCCACTCATCGGTATGTTCACGGGAATCATCCAGCCACTTACTGGCGCGTTCATCATGGCCATCGCTTGGGGTATTATCATGATCTTCAACCTGATCACGCTGCCAGTTGAGTTTGATGCTTCGCGTCGTGCTACGGCAGTGCTCGCTGAAACAGGTTTCATCGCTCCTGGTGAAGAAGCACACGGAGTAAAGAAGGTGCTAGATGCCGCAGCGTGGACTTATGTCGCCGCCTTCATCACTTCCCTGGCCTACTTCATCTGGCATCTGCTGCCTATGCTCACAGGTGGCCGCTCCCGCCAGTAAACTAACTGAGCAAACCAAACCATTATAACTCAAACACATAATTATCTTATGAAACTGACCCTCAAACACAATAATGTTACTTCCACCAATGTCCTCGATTCCTGGGTCGAGGAACAGATCATCTCCTTGCAGCCCGCCTTGAAGATCGACGAAGCGGACATCATTCTCGCTCGCAGCGAGGAATCCAGCCCGGCTTATCAGGTCAATGTGCACCTGGTGACACCGGGGCCGGATGTCTTTGCTGATGGACGCGACCACACCTTGCGGGCAGCGTTTAACAAAACCATGTCTGCTCTCCGTGAAAAAATCGGAGCCCGCGCCACCCGCAGGCAGAAGCGCCAGAGTGAAAACGCTACGGTGCGGCGTTCGAACTAAGCGAAAACAATACCTGCATTATCACCCCTACTGCTGCGACGATACCTATGATTGACAACCCCTGGCTCTGGATTGGATTCAACGTCTTCGTGCTCTTCATGCTCGCCCTTGATCTGGGCGTGTTCCACCGCAAGGCGCACGTCGTCTCTTTCAAAGAGGCAGTATCGTGGACTTGCGTGTGGATCGCACTAGCGATGCTGTTCAATCTCGGTATCGGCCACTACATGGGCGGGGAGAAAGCCATTGAATTCCTCACGGGTTACGTCATCGAATACTCGCTGAGCGTGGACAATATCTTTGTCTTCGCGCTGCTGTTTTCCTATTTTTCAGTGCCGCCAGCCTACCAGCACCGGGTTTTGTTCTGGGGCATCCTCGGAGCGCTCATTATGCGCGCCATCATGATTGCGCTCGGTGCCGCTTTGATCACAAAGTTCGCATGGATCATCTATGTCTTCGGAGCCTTCCTCATTATCACAGGCATCAAGATGATCTTCAAGCGTGAGGAGCAAATTCACCCCGAGAATAATCCCTTGGTAAAGTGGTTCAAGAAGTTCATGCCCGTGACAGGCGAATATCGCGCCGACAAATTTTTTGTGCGTGAGAACGGCATCCGCTACGCCACACCGCTCTTTGTCGTGTTGCTGTTCGTGGAGTTTTCCGACATCATGTTCGCCGTTGATTCCATTCCCGCGATTTTCGCCGTGACCAAAGACCCGTTCATCGTCTATACCTCGAACATCTTCGCCATTCTTGGACTTCGCTCGCTTTACTTCGCGTTGGCTGGAGTGTTGGACAAGTTCCATTACCTCAAGATCGGCCTCGGTGTGGTGCTCACCTTTGTGGGTGTAAAGATGCTTCTCGGACACACCGCATGGAAAATCGACACCCACCTTTCTCTCGGCGTGATCATCACGATTCTTGCCGGCTCAATTGTGGCCTCACTCATGTGGCCGAAGAAGTCGGTCTTGGCCACACTTCCATCTGACGATTCAAATGCCTAACCGAATGATCGCTTGGGCCACTCAACTTGTTCACAGCTCATGGTTTCAGCGGATCATCATCGCGATGATTCTACTGGCCGTAGTGCTCGCCGGACTGGAGACCAATGCCAGTTTCGTTGCGAAGCATAGAACGCTGTTGCATATTTTCGATTTCACGGTGCTCGCGGTCTTCATTACGGAGGCTGTGCTCAAGCTTATGACTCAGCGCTGGCGCTACTTCTCCGATGGCTGGAATGTGTTCGATTTTTTCATTGTCGTCATCTGCTGCCTACCGATCAATTCCCAGTTCGCGGTCGTCCTGAGACTTACCCGCGCACTAAGATTACTTAGACTTGTTACCGCATTACCTAAGTTACAATTGCTCGTTGGAGCACTCTTGAAGAGCCTCAGCGCCATGGGGTATGTCGGACTTTTGCTGGGATTGATGTTCTACATTTATGCCGTGGCGGGGATTCATCTCTTTGGCACCCAAGATCCCAGGCACTTCGGCACCATGCCTGCCGCATTGCTCACCTTGTTCCAGATGATCACGCTAGATGACTGGGGCAACATCTTCGCCGATGCCCGGGGATCATCGCCCGTCACCACCGGCATTTATTTTGTGAGCTTCATCATGCTCGGCACCATGATCATGTTGAACCTCTTCATCGGCGTCATCACCAACAGCATGGCCGAGATGCACGCGGAGATGGACAAGGTAAAAGAGGAAAACAACCCCAATTCCGCACTCCATGATTTGGCGGTTATCGAGCAGCAACTCCAAAAGCTTCGGCAGACACTCCAATCGCCTCCACGATCAAATCTGGAGTCCTGAACAGTGCGGAGGTCGTAGCAAACGAAACCCGTTGTGTCATCCCAACCCAAAATTCTGGGTAATTATTGTAACAAATCAATTTCCCACTTGTCATATCGGGAATGGGGGTTTAGATTCTTCACCCCATGAATCCGCATGATCTCGCCACTCTCAACCACTCCGTCTGCGACTTCTCCCCTCAATATCTGACCCGCTGGGCCATTGAGCGTGGCGCAGGTCGTGCTGTAGTCACGACGAATTTCCGGCCCTACGAAGCGGTGATTTTGCACATGGCGGCTCAGGCTCTGGCCGACGTTCCGATTCTCTGGGTCGATCACGGCACCAACCTCCCGGAGACTTATCAGTTTGCGGAAAAATGCCGCGCCCAACTCAATCTAAACATTCACGCTTTCGTGCCGAAAATGACCGCCGCCCATTGGCTCGCCCTGAACGGCGGCAATGTCCCGATGCCGGATGAAGTCGAGCGCGTGGAATCCTTCAGTCGCATCATGAAACTGGAACCGTTCGAGCGGGGAATGCGCGAACTCGCGCCCGCAGTCTGGATCACCGCCTTGCGAAAAGAACAGAATTCGCAGCGCGCCGCTTCATTGCAGCCAGTGATGTGGGACGAAAAATTCCAGTGCCTCAAAGTGAATCCCATCCTCGACTGGACGCCAGTCGAAATGGACGCCTATCTCGCCGAGTTCAAATTGCCGAACGAGCGCACTTACTACGATCCTGCGAAAGGCGATGAAAAGCATGAGTGCGGTCTTCATGCGAAATTAATTACCGACGTTTCCCGTTGACCGTTTTCCGTTTTCCGAAGTATGAACTCACGCTCATTTGAAGATTTGGAAGTATGGCAAAAGTCTTGCAGGCTTTGCGAAGAGGTTTGTCGTGCACTCATGGAGGCGAAACCGGCAATCTTTGCGTTTCGTGATCAGACGATGCGCAGTGCACTCTCGATTCCATCGAATATCGCTGAAGGCTCTGAGAAGGACTCGGCGGCTGATTTCAGTCGGTTCCTTCGCATCGCCAAAGGCTCTGCCGCAGAACTGCGCACTCAGCTCTACCTTTCTTCTCGCCTTGGAATTCTGACCAAGGAGCAAGCTGGAGAATTCATCACTAATGCCAAAGGTATCTCCGCGATGCTTCAAGCCCTAATCAAATCGTTAATCTTAAAATCCGATCCTTCGGAAAACAGAAAACGGAAAACGGAAAACTAAATTGCCATGACGCAAAACGGAAAACGGAAAACGGAAAACGAGATTACCCATCTCCAATTCCTCGAAAGCGAAGCAATCTACATCCTTCGCGAGACAGCCGCGCAGTTCACCAAACCGGCGTTGTTGTTTTCCGGCGGCAAGGATTCCATCATCATGGCCTGGTTGGCGCGCAAGGCATTTCATCCGGCGCGCATTCCGTTTCCGTTGCTGCATGTGGACACGGGACATAACTTCCCCGAGGCGATGGAATATCGCGACTGGTTTGTGAAGGAGGTGCGGGCGGAACTCGTGGTCGGCTCCGTGCAGAAGAGCATTGATGACGGACGTGTGCAGGAAGAGAAGGGTCACAACGCCAGCCGCAATAAATTGCAAACCGTGACCCTGCTCGACACTATCGAGCAGAACCAGTTCGATGCTTGTCTCGGCGGTGGTCGGCGCGATGAAGAAAAGGCACGCGCCAAGGAGCGCTTCTTCTCGCATCGCGATGAGTTCGGCCAATGGGATCCGAAGAATCAGCGGCCCGAGCTTTGGAACATCTTCAATGGCCGCAAACATTTCGGCGAGCACTTCCGCGTATTCCCCTTGAGCAACTGGACGGAGATGGATGTCTGGCAATACATCCGTCAGGAAAACATCCCGCTGCCTAGTTTGTATTTTAGCCATCAAAGAAAAATCATCGAGCGCCATGGCCAGCTTCTCGATGCCGAGACTGGCATCATTCCGCTGCTTGATGAAGAAAAACCCAAGGTCAAAGAAATGACCGTCCGCTTCCGCACGGTTGGAGACGCCACCTGCACCGGTGCCGTTCTTTCAGATGCCAAGACTCTCGATGATGTTGTTGCCGAAGTCGCAGCCGCGCGTCAGACCGAACGCGGCACCCGCGCTGACGATAAGCGCAGTGAAACCGCGATGGAGGATCGGAAAAAAGAAGGCTATTTCTAAGCGTCAAAGTTGTGCTAAATTCATACCATGACAGCAACCGTCCCCATCCGCCAAGGCACCCTAACTTTGCCCGCTGAAATGTGCCGCTTGGTCGGCCTCACGGGTGAGGGGCAAGTATATATCGAAGAAACCGCATCGGGACTTCTGCTCAAGCCGAAGGAAGTTCGCAAGGAGCGAATATATTCGGACGAGGAAATCGCGGAATTCGAGGCGGTCAACAACGACCTAGGGTCTGATTCTGTCGAAGTGTTGGCCAAGTTGCGAGCGTTTGCGGCAAACCGGAATACAAAAAAATGAGGGTTTTCTTGGATGCCAACATTCTATTTTCCGCATCAAGCATTCAGAGCAGGGTCGGTCAGTTTGTTCATGAGTTGATTGTAAGTTTTGATTGTGTCTCCAGTTCCTACGTGGTCGGCGAGGCGAGGCGAAATTTGGAGAGGAAATTTCCTGATCGTGTCTTGGCTTTGGAATCGCTTATCAGTCGGTTGGAGTTTTGCGAGGATCTTGCAAGCTTGGACGACATTCGACTTCGGGAAAAGGACATGCCCGTTCTGGCTGGAGCCATTGCAGCGAACGCGACCCACTTGTTGACTGGAGACCTGAGAGATTTTGGACCGTTCCTAGGCACCTGTGTGCAGGGAGTCAAAGTGGTTTCGATCTTGATGCTCTCGTCTGAAATTCTGAAGATGCCCTCGTAATATCCAAGCCTTTTTCTTCCTATGATACCAGCCCTCAACCCCACCGAATCCTCCCTCCTTCGCTTCACCACGGCCGGCTCCGTTGATGACGGCAAGAGCACGCTCATTGGGCGTTTGCTCTATGATTCCAAATCCATTTTTGAAGATCAGCTTCTCGCAGTCGAGGAAAGCTCGAAGCGTCGCGGTGACGAGCATGTGAATCTCGCACTGCTGACCGATGGATTGCGCGCGGAACGCGAACAAGGAATCACGATTGATGTGGCCTATCGTTACTTCGCCACGCCCAAAAGAAAATTCATCATCGCGGACACGCCGGGGCACATTCAATACACCCGCAACATGGTAACCGGTGCGTCCACCGCTGATCTAGCGATCGTGCTGGTGGATGCGCGGCACGGCGTGCTGGAGCAGACGCGGCGTCATGCGTTTATCGCATCACTGCTGCGCATCCAGCACATCGTTCTGGCGGTGAACAAAATGGACATGATGCATTACAGCAAGGAAGTCTTCGACAAGATCGTGGCCGACTTCACTGAACTGGCGAAGAAGCTGCACAATCCGGTGCAGTTCACGCCGATTCCGCTGAGTGCGCTCAATGGCGACAATGTGGTCACCAAGTCGCCGCACATGCTGTGGTATGAGGGCCCGGCTTTGCTGGAGCATCTCGAAACCGTGCACGTGAGCGCGGGAGAATCCGACACGGCGGCGCGCTACCCCGTGCAGTGGGTCATCCGCCCGCAGTCAGAAGACTATCACGACTTCCGCGGGTTTGCGGGTCGTGTGGCAAGTGGATCATTCCATGTCGGCGACGAGATCATCGCCTATCCCGCCGGCATGAAGAGCCGCATCACTCATATTCACACGGCGGCAGGACCGCAGCGCGAGGCGATTCCATTGTTGAGCTACGCCATCACACTGGCGGATGAGATTGACATCAGCCGTGGCGACTTGATTGCCAAGCCGGAGAACCCGCCGCAATGCGGACACATCATCGACGCCATGATTTGCTGGTTCACGGACAAAAAACTCAAGCCGCGCGCGCGTTTCCATCTGCGTCACATGACTAATGATGTCCGCGCCAGCGTGACCGATCTGCTTTATCGCGTGGACATCACCACGTTTGAGCGAAGCCAGGAGCAGGCCGAGTTTGGCTTGAATGACATCGGCTGCATCCGTTTGCGCACGGCCACGCCGTTGCATTTTGATCCCTATTCGCAGAATCGCATCACCGGAAGTTTTGTGCTGGTGGACGAGCAGACCAACAGCACTGTCGCCGCCGGAATGATCCTGTGGGCGGTCGGAGATGCGACCACCGTCAGTGCCGATCAGGAAGTGGCTATTTGATTGCCACACACTGTTGACTGGACAGCGACCCAGTTTTCCCCTTAAACTGTCGGAAACTAACACGCCGCATGATCGAACTTCTCGTTTACGCCCCCGGTCTCCGCACTGCGGACAAACTCATGCTTCTCAGCCACCAGATGGATATGCTGGCCGCGAGATATAAAGTGGATTCTCCCCACGAGATGGTGTATTTCGAAATCGACGATCCCGACAAAATCACACTCCAACAGATCAACGACATCTTCGAGCACATCGGCATCAAGCCCCGCTTTGTCGGTCAGACTCCCGAGGCCATGAAGCAGGGGAATATCACGGACAAGATGGCGCCGTAGCACTTGAACAAGTGTTGAAATCGTTCTTGGCATCGGCCCTCATAGGACGCAAGATTGGGACACCATGAAAATCATCATCCTGATTGCCCGTCTTCTGCTTGGTCTCGTCTTCAGCATCAATGGGCTGATGATGCTCTACACAGGAAAAGGTTTCATCCCCATGCCGCCGATGCCTGATGGCGTGGCGAAAAATTTTATCACCGCACTGGCCACCACCGGCTTTCTGAAAGTGGTGAAGTTCATTGAGTTAATCGGCGGCCTGTGCGTGCTCAGCGGACGTTTCCTCAATCTCGGCATCTTTCTGCTCGGCCCGATAGTGGTGAATATTTTCCTCTTCCACCTGCTCATCGACAAGTCCGGTATGGCCATGGGCGCAACCTTACTCGGTCTGACACTCTTCCTCGCTCTCTCTGACTACAAGTCGTGGAAAGCAGTGCTGGGCTGACTCCCAAAGTCCCGCTTGCCTTCGTGTCGAATCGGCGGTTGAGATTGGTTTGCCAAACTCCATTGCCATGCCCCCCGCCTCCGGATTTCTCCAGCCTTATCTCGAACCCCGAATCGGGGAGTGGCTCTATGTGGACTCCTGGGTCTGGACCCTCGTCGGTTTCATCGGCGGCGGATTGTTCAGCGCGAGGTTTCTCATCCAATGGCTCAGCACAGAGAAGCACAAACGGCTCACGGTGCCGCCTGCGTTCTGGCACTGCTCATTCTGGGGCAGCGTGATCAATACGATTTATTTGGTGCATGTGGACAAGGCGCCGCTCATCTTTATGAACGCCTTCCTGCCCTTCCTTTACCTGCGCAATCTCATCTACCTCGGGCGCGCTTCTCAGAAGACTTTGCAGGGCTGACCTTTTCGGGCGCGCCTGATTTTTCGAGGGCTGCGAGTTTTTCCCGCGT
Source organism: Verrucomicrobiota bacterium (assembly GCA_043757085.1). GTDB lineage: Bacteria > Verrucomicrobiota > Verrucomicrobiia > Verrucomicrobiales > Verrucomicrobiaceae > VFKE01. The sequence goes on along the minus strand of JAYVQB010000531.1, from coordinate 3,065 downwards.
CTCCTTGGTTACGATATCATCCGTGCCCATCGTTTGTTCAAGAATGGCCAGCGCATCGGTATAGAATGCCTTGGCAAGATTCGGCTGCTTCAGCGCGAGCCGGCAGTCGGCCACGCTTTTCATGCTCTTTCCAGTTTGGATGTGAACTTGCGGATAGTGCTGGCGGCAGATGTCCAGTGCCTCCTGCGCCTGCTTGAGCGCGGTCTCGGCCTGTTTTCTTTTCAGTGAAATATCCGACTGAACCAGGAGCACGTCCACATGGTATGAGTGCACCAGCAGCACATCTTCACTGCGTGCGCTCCGCTTTTTTTCTTTTTTCAAGATCGCTGTTCTGGCTGATTTCAATAGCGCCTCTGCTTCATCCAATGCGCCCGTCAGCACGAGCACGGCGGCAAGCTTGGTCTGGCAGTCGGGAATTTTAAAGCTGTCCTCGGGTTCCGATTTTTTCGCAACCTCAAGCGCACGGACGGCCAACGGACGGGCCAGTCCCGGCTGCTTCTGTCGCATACAAACGGACGCAAGCTGGGACAGCGCCCGCACTTGAAGAACGGGATTGCCGCCGGCTTTCTCAGCGAGCACAGACGTGCGGGCCACGGTCATCGCGGCATCGACTTCCTTTTTTGCCAGAAACTGTGCCTCCGCCAGCAAAGCCGAGAACTGCAGCGCGTCATCATCACGTTGATAACGTTCTGCATCATATAGCGCGGTGGTAAAGACCTGAATAGCCTCCTCGTAACGGGCCATGGACAGCAGCGAAAGCCCCAGCTTCTCGGCAATCCCCATCGCCGTCGCGCCCTCCTGCCCGGCCCATCGCTTCATTTTTTCCGCATCGTAGCGAGAGCGTTTCCAGATGTAATCGAACTGCTTGACCGCATCCTCCGAACGGCCTGCCGCGCGATAGGCCTCGCCAAGTTCCGCGCGTCGCTCGATGATCTGCGGGTCTTCTTCCTTGAGCGCCTTCAAGGCCACGGCGAGTGATTTCTCATAGAGATCAACCGCCATTTTGTAATCACCGGCTTGAAACGCCGCCGTCCCGTCATCGCGGAAGGACTGGGCGCAAAGCGGGGCGACCCCGACGAGCCATGCCAGCAGCCAAGTGAATATCATCCGTCGTGTTGCGCGATTCACCCGTCTTGCATGTCCTGTTTTTAGTGAAGTCGCAAGACAAACTTCTTCCAGTGCCGCCGTTGAACATTCCTTGAATTCCGCAACCCGCAGGCATTCACTGGCGTTTCCTCTTCATGCCCCGCCGTAGAAACAGTGCCCACGTTTTCATCATCGCGTTGATGATGGCCGCTCCTTTGTGCGGAGCTGACATCAAGGACTTCACCGCGCCGCCGCATCAATACTGGGAGCGCCCGCCACAGGATCGCTTCACTCAGCTCTATAAAAAAATCCAGGACGGCTCGGTGAAGCTGGATAGCACCAGCGCGAATGCCTATCTCGCCAGCCTCTTGCGCGCATTGGAAATTCCTGTGAGTTCGCAGTTACTCGTCTTCTCAGTTACCAGTTTGCAGAGCAGTCTCATCTCGCCATCCAATCCGCGCGCGCTCTATTTTAATGACGACACCTATGTCGGCTACGTGCCCGGCGGTCGCATTGAGATCGCCTCCTTCGATCCTGAACTCGGTGGCATCTTTTATATCTTCGACGTGCCGCGCGGCTCGCAACCATCCGTCGCCGATCGCTCACAGCACTGCTTTAACTGCCATGCCGGTTCCTTCTCGCATCACGTCCCCGGCTTGTTTGTCGAGTCGGTCATCCCCGGTGAGAACGGTGGACCGCTCGATGCTTACCGCCGGGAAGTGAGCGGTCACGGTGTTCCCTTTGCCGAACGTCTCGGCGGCTGGCATGTCACCGGTGCGCCGCAGTCGTTGCTGCATCATGGCAACATCTTGGGTAATTATTTCCAAGGAAAAATGACCACACACCCGAATCCGCCGGGCGCGCTTTTCGATTGGAAAAACTATCTCGCGCCCACCAGCGACATCTTGCCGCATCTGCTGCATGAGCATCAAGTCGGCTTTACCAATCGCGTCGTCGAAGCCGTCTATCAGACTCGCGCCCGGCTCGAGGCGTCGCATAACAAGCTCACGCCCGCCGATGCGGCTGCACTCAATGAACTCGCCTCCGGCCTTGCGCGTTATGTGCTCTTTGCCGATGAAGCGCCGCTGCCCACCCCCGTGCAAGGCGACGCGGCCTTCATGCAAGCCTTCTCGCAATCCCGCAAACCCACTCCCAGCGGGGCTTCCCTGCGCGACTTCGATTTGCGCACGCGTCTTTTCAAACATCGTTGCAGTTACATGATCTACTCCAGCCTGTGGGATGGAATGCCCGCGCTCTTTAAACAAAGCGTTTATGCAAAAATGTGGGACGCCTTGCAGGATGATTCACGCGATCCCATGGCAACTCACCTGCCCGTCCCGGAGCGCCGCACCATCCGCCAGATCATCAAGGAAACCAAACCCGGCCTGCCGCCCTTGTGGAAGTGAATGATGCTTTTGTCTTTGCATCGCCGCCCGCATCATGTTTGATGGATGGAATCCACTCTACTTATGGCAGAACCAGTCCGAAGGCAGTTCAAACGTGTGCTCTTGAAACTCAGCGGTGAAGCGCTGCGTGAAATCGGCAGCCACGACAACATCTCCCCGCCCATCGTGGAGAACATCGCCACCCAGATCAAGGCCGCGCATCAAAACGGGCTGGAGGTCGCAGTCGTCGTTGGCGGCGGAAACTTCTGGCGCGGCGTCAGCGCCAGCAATCGTGGCATGGAGCGCGCCACTGCCGATTACATGGGCATGCTCGCCACTGTGATGAATTCCCTCGCCGTGCAGTCCATGCTGGAAGCCATGGACGTTCCCACCCGCGTGCAGAGCGCGATCGAAATGAAGAACGTCGCCGAGCCGTTCATCCGCCGCGTGGCCATGCGCCATCTCGAACTCGGACGCGTCGTCATCTTCGGTGGTGGCACCGGCAATCCCTTCTTCTCCACCGACACCACCGCCGCTTTGCGCGCGAGTGAGATCAATGCCGATGTCGTCTTGAAAGCGACAAAAGTGGACGGC
>JAYVQB010000530.1:0-3513 GCA_043757085.1 Verrucomicrobiota bacterium | reverse complement strand
GCAGCGGACGCTCGCGTCCGCAGTATTTATTGAGCAGCCACTCCACTCCCTTCATCCCCGCAAGCGCAACGATGAAGGTGGCGATACCGGCGATAAAGTGAAAGGAGGATGTGTATTCTTCTCCCTTGCCCACAGCAAATTTTTGACCAAAGAAAATACTGGCTCCGATGAGCAACAGAATGCGCAGCATGTTCGCCATCACAGCGAGCGGCAGGCTCATGGCAAAAATCAGTCCGCGCCTCCAGAAGCTACGCTGACGAAAGTATCCGTAGAGTGCCGATACGAGCATCAGCGCGAAAAGCGAGCGCATCCCGCTGCATGGTCCGTCCACATCCAATTGGAACCACGCGCCTTGTTCGCGCACAGCAGTTGCTGCAGAAAGTAGCGTGGTGCCATCCTGCAAGGTGGCGACACCGATAAAGTTCAAAAACGCCGAAGTCGCACGAACCATGATGAATCGGAGTTTGAAGGCGAGCGTTTCTTCAAGAAACAAATACGGCCATGCGAATCCTAGCACGAACCATGCGAAACTGATTTTCTTAAAATGCTCCCAACCCCAGATCCATAAGACTGCTCCCGCCATGAGAAGCTGGAGGCTGCCGAAACCAAGATAGTAAAAATTTCCCCGGTAGCCGATCCAGAAAATGAAGAGGGCAAAAACTGAAATAATCAGTCCCGCACACATGGGGCGTGGCTCCAGCACCGCCAGACTTGTCCGCTGACGCCAAATAAGAAATCCCGCTATCAAGGGAGCAAGCGCTCCATGCTGCCAGGTTGGATCAGCCCAGTAAATGGCAAGCCAACTGCCGACAGTCATGCGAACTGCACCATAGCCAGCTGCATATGGCAAAAGCAGAATGACCGAGACTAGCACGATCAAAAACAGACCAACTGGCCACAGCAAACGTTTGTCAGATTCTACTGACGAGTTTTTCGGAATTACTTCTCCACTCATAATGATCATTCAAATCTAGTCGGGCTTTCGCGCCACAAGAAACAGCCGCGCTGCGAACCATGATGGCAGAACGCGACCCAGCCAGCCTAATGGACGTGAGACGAAATTTGCCATGGCACGCAACTTGTCTCGACGCCACACATAGGGCAGTGACCCTAGCGTGAATGCTTCGCCGATGGACTCCACCACTTCGAGGCCCGCGCTCAGCGCAAGGCGACGCAACAACTGAGGATGATAGAAACGAACGTGCGGATCGCACCAAGGCGTTTTGCGAGCAGTAATTGGACTTCCTCCGGGACACCAGAAGCCGGTGAGCAGAAACTCAATGCGCTGCGTCCAGAATGCGGCGTTCGGCACACTCAGCAACACATGACCGCCCGGTTTTAGACAGCGAAAAATTTCTGCGAGTGCGTTCTGCGGTTCCTGCAAATGCTCCAGCACTTCAAAGCAAATCGCCACATCGACAGATGCGTCATCAAGACTTGTTTTGCCTACGGGTGTGAGCAATTTTACGTCAAGCCCGAGACTCTGGGCTTGTCTGACGGCATTTTCTGATATGTCGAATCCCAGATGCTGCACGCCCTTTTCCGTTAGCATTTTCCCGTAGCGAAGGCCATCCCCGCAACCATAATCGAGGCAGCGTGTTCCCGTATGAAGATAACGGGAGAAGAGTGCTTTCTCATCAACCGAGATCGTGCCGCTGCTCGGCGTCCATTCATCGGGCGTTTTGTTCCAGTATTCTTCGTAGTATGTGCTGCTCATGATGCTGCCCTTGGGCGACCTTGCTGGTGGATTTTATGTTGCTTCATTCCTCGGACTGCACGACGAAAAGCGCAGATATGAGATTGACGGTGCTCAAGGTGAATCAACTCGGAGACAATGTGATCTTCCTGCCTGTCGTGCAGTGGCTCCAGCGACTGCTGCCCGATACTCAGATGACCATTGTGACCAGCCCCGTGGCCGCGCCCCTCTATGAACGATGCACTCCGGGGGTGCGCGTGCTCACGGCTGATACGAAAATTTTCAATGGCTCCTGGAAACATCCGCTGAAGCTGCTCGAATTTCATCGGCTCATCCGCGCCTCCAAACCCGATGCGTGCTTGCTCGCCAACGATCAAGGTAATGTCGCCCATCTGCTCGCCTGGACGAGCAGTGCGAAGATTCGGGTGGGACCGCGCGAATCGAAATGCAAACTGCGCTCGCTTCTCTCCCACCAAGTTCCGCTGAATGTCACCGATCCTGTTGCCGTGCAGAACTGGTGTCTTGCCAAGGGACTGCTGGAGTCGCTTGGAATTAATTCTACTGCCATGCCTGCTGAGCCGCCAGCACCGGACATCAGTGCCATGGGTATCACATCCCGTCCCGACCAACCCTTCGTTCTGATCCATCCGGGCGCCAGCCGCGAATACAAACGCTGGCCGCTGGAGCGCTTCGTGGAGCTGGCGAACTTGCTGGCGGCTTCGATTGAAGTGCGATTCTTCACGCAGGGTGATGCGGCGGAACAAAAACTGTGCCCCGCTGTCCGACGGATAAAGCCGGGGGCCCTCGATGATTTCTTCACGCTGATGAAGCAGGCTTCGCTTTTCATTGGGAACAATTCCGGCCCCATGAACATCGCATCTGTCTGCGAGGTGCCGGGCTTGATCTTTAACGGTCCTTCTGCGGATCATTGGCTGCCGATGTGGCATCAGGAAAATTTTATGATTTTGCGCGACCCCACGCTCGCCTGCCAGCCCTGCGACAAAGGCATGACCCCTATGAATCGTTGCACGAATGAAACGGAACCCATGGCCTGCATGAAACGCATTACTGTTGCTGAAGCATTTCGCATGGCACTGAGGAAACTGAAACATTGATAAACGTCCGCTCCATCCAGTGCCAGAGTGCGGCACCACGCTGGTGGGCACTCAACTGGTTGGCGGTGATTCTGGCCTCACGGCTCATGCGCAGTCTTGTGGAACCATCGAGAAGCCGGAGCATCTTGTCAGCGAAGTCCGCACTGTCATCGGGATCAATGATGTGGCCGTTGATGTCTTCACGCACCAATGCCTCCGCAGCGCCTGCGTGTTTGCTCACGAGAAGAGGGAGGCCCAGACAGGCGGCTTCATGCACCACGGCCGCGTAAGTGTCGGCGCGGGTTGGCAGCACGAACACATCACTTGTTCCAAGGGCTTCGCGCATCGCAGCACCGCTGAGAAAGCCGCAGCATTCGATCTTATCCCCCATGCCTTCGGCGGCAATGACACTTTGCAACCATGCATCATCACCTCCGCCGATGATGCGCAATTTGAAATCTTCCCGCCCAGAGTCGCGCAACTTCCGTGAGGCAGCTATCCAGAGATCAAGTCCTTTGCGCGGAATCAATTGACCGAGATACGCAAAGATCACCGGCCCGTTGTTCTGCCGGGGCAACGGTTCATAGAGTTGCGAATCCACCGCATGATAAATCGAAACTGATGGCAGCTTGCGACCACTGATTGTTTCATGCGCTGCCGGACATGCGGCAGCTATACCATTCACAAAACGGCTGCAAATCGAATGCCAGAGCTGCGCACGAC
>JAYVQB010000529.1:0-13866 GCA_043757085.1 Verrucomicrobiota bacterium | reverse complement strand
AGAGCGGGTCGCCGCTTACTTCCAAGCCGAACATATCCGCTATGCCGCCGCCGCATAAGTTGTCAAATGTCACTACTTTTTATTGCCGGAGTAATATCAAGCATTTCGTTACACCGAAGGCAGCACCTACTGTCGAGGGTTCGCCTGACCCACTTAATCAGCCCTATGTCCTGTTTAAAGCCAACGGCGTCGACGCAACGCAATTCGATCAGCTTTTTACTTGGGAAGGTGGAAAAGCCGGAACTGCTGCAAACAAGCGCAAGGTGAAGCGTGACGCATCCAGCAGGACGGAGTTAAAGATCAAGACAAAGCAAGGTGGAAAGGTAGTAGCTCAGATGAATGTCTGGGTAACCTATGTCGATTTCAATGGTCTAACCCAAAATAATTCCAAGATTACGGGAGTTCAGCTAGGTCTTGATAGTCATCGCGATAGCATTCCATCACCTGAGGTTGGAGAGTTTATTGATGGGTATCAGGCGTCAGCATCAATTGAGTGGACAGGAAGCATCCAGCCAGCCAGAATAATAACTGACCTTGACCGACCGGCATTGGAGAATCAAGCAAGAATTGCTCCACCCGGCGAAAACTTAGGTGTAGCAGATGCACTCAACCTTGATGCCAGTGGACGTGCATTCAGCGGCTGGGATGTTAGCCGACGCCGCACTATTAGGATTGAGACGGGGCCAGAATTAGCTCCGGTTACTTCTACAGCAATAGAAGACTTTCCATATATTAAATCCGATTACCCAGCAGACCCTATAATCGGAAATGATGACAGTAATGTAATTGATGAAGATTCAGATCCGTATCATACCGATAAAGGTAATAAAGGGCAAATAATTGGATATGACAAACCAAGGTTTTTTTTGGCTGACTTGTTGAACTCAACACTCTCCGGAGCCGGGGCAGACGGTGATCGTATCCATAGGAAGCTTTGGTTCACTGAGTTTGCCAGAGTTCAAATTGGAAACAAGTGGTATTGCGTATCAGACTACCAACCTTGGCGTTTTTTCGTCTTCCTCATCCGCAAGTCAGGAAAGTGGGAACTTGAGCAAGGAGATTCATTAATTTTTGATAAAACCAACACGGGGCTACCTTAATAACAATGAAACCTAAATCACAACATTTACTGACTTATCCCAGCATAATTTATCTTATGTTTGTAGTCACATCGCTGGTTTCTGCAGACTCAAAAACAAATCTTCGAGATACTATCAACAAGATGGATGTCTCCGAGCTTTCCAAGCATCTTAATGAAATTCGACAGCGCTACAGCGATAAAGAAATTATTCCGAATAGCGAAGACTATGTATTCCTTGATGCGCTAGGAAAATTACCATTTAAGGCAAAGGGGGTAATTCCTGAGTTAATTAATATGGTCGGCATACTGGAGCCTTTTCCGCCAACCACAGAGGATCCTACATGGATAAGCCTGTCGCCAGCAAGTCGCGCTCTTGTAGCACTAGATTCTCAAGTTGAAAATGCTGTGCGAGATAAAATATCTGCTCCAGAAGTCCCAGCGACAAATAAAATTATCCTAGGTGAAGTCCTGAAACTTATTAAGATTTTGCAATCTCCCGATCGAGGGCAAAATACTCCGAGCTTAATTAGAGTAAATGCTAGTGAGCAACGCGCCATCAAGGCTATAAAAAAATTAGAGAAACAAAAACACTAATATCATATTGACAAGTCTCTGAGGCTAAGGGGTATTCTGAAATCTTGCGCCAATCAGCCAGCGGCTTTGGCGGAGGTTCGGAAGCACATTGAGACGATCAAGCAGAAATGGATCAAGGAGCGGCTGAGCAAGATCATGTTGAACGAAGTGTCGCCAAAATAGCTTTCCCAAAAGTCGGACCGAGTGCGATAGAATATATGTGTCGGTGCTGCTACCCCAGTTGTCCGATGCCAGATTGATCCAAATACTATGTTGGGAATTACCCAAGCAGTTTAAGGGCATTCTCGACGATTTCATCCACCGACCAGAGACGACCCACGCCCTCGTAACCGCAGGCGAGCATTCCTTCATCGGGGCCGATGAACTTGCAGCCCCATTCTTTCAGGGTGGTCACATTGCGTTGCGTGGCTGGATGGAGCCACATTTTGCCGTTCATGGCAGGTGCTATCAAGATGGGCGCGCGAGTAGCCAGGGCAATGGCCGTGAGAGCATCACTGGCAAAACCATTCGCCATGGCCGCGAGCACATTCGCTGTGGCAGGCGCGATAAGTAGCAGATCGGCGCAGTCGGCGAGTTGAATGTGAGTGGGCCGCCAGCTTTCCTTTTCGTCAAAGAGATCGGTCACGACAGACTGCTTTGAGATCGTCTGCAAGGTGAGCGGTGTGATGAACTCCCGCGCTTCCCTGGTCATGATGCACGTCACTTCACATCCGGCTTTGACAAACTGGCTGGCGATGTCTGCGGCCTTATAGGCGGCGATGGAGCCGGTAACGCCGAGGAGGATGTTTTTCATGGAGTGCATAACCTAGAGGCAAAGAGCGACGTGTGCAAATCCGCTGGATTTGCGCCGGGCATAGCGGATATAACTCCCCTCTTTATGATCCGCGCCCTGCACCTGTGCCAACATCTCCTGCCGCTGGTATTTCTGGCTTCGCTAAATTCAATACTGATGGCGGAAGGCAAGTTCGATCTGACTCCCGCCCAGCAGGCCCGCCTGGAGAAATATCTTCCCAATAGTTTTACCAAGCTGGCGAAACATGATCCCGTAAATGTGCTCATCATCGGTGATGACGTGGCCGGAATGAAGGTTTACAATGCCGATGAAGGAAACACACTGAAGAGCTTCGCAGGAAACTTGGTCGGCATTTTGGCCGATCAGTTCTTCTATACTGGTGGTGTTCGCATTGTGCGTCCTCCAAGAGGACAGCCGGAAAAATCCATTGAGATCACCGGTTCGGAGATCAGTCTGCGGAATGCCTCGCGCACGGGGAGACTCTTGATTCATGGCATGTGCGAACTCGCTGCCATGACTCCGGCGGAGTTCCCGGATATTGTGATCGTGAACTATGGCGTCAACGATGCCCTGGATCATCACAGTCTCGTCAATTTCCGGCGCGCGTTGCAAGAAATGATCAACCTCGCGCGCCAGCACAAGGCGGACATCATGCTGTTTGGCCCGACGCTAGTGATGACAGAACCCGTCGAGCAAGGGCTGGCCCTCACTCGCGCCTATGCGGACACCATGCGCGAGGTAGCGGAAAAAAATCAGGTGTTCTACGCCGATCTCGGAGACATCGCGTGGCTCTCGCGCGTGGATGAACGCATGAAGGGTCTGGAAAATCCCGTCGAAAAGAAAAGACCGGATGAAGCCAAACCAAAGCCCCTCGAAACGGCGCCAGGCTCCATCATCAAAATGCCGATGCCCGAGGAACTTGATCCTGATCCCGACAAGCGCGCGGCTCGGCTTTTCCGTCATGTGTCCACAGACTTGCAGAAATGGTTTGATCATGGACACATCAGCGATCCCGTTCATCCGAACTCCGCGATGCACCGGTTTCTTGGTCGAAGGATTTACGCCGAGCTTCTCGATGGCCCGCGCAAAGTTCCTTGGAGTATCGGCACCGTGCAGGCCATCTTCAAAAACCCCACAGAATGCGAGGTGAGCTATCGGATGGAAAACACCACTGATGCCCCTCTGCGTGTCACCGCCCTCCCGCTGGTCACTCCTGGATGGAAACCCCAGGAGGCCGTAACGCAGGTAGAACTGAAGCCAGCACAGAAGGGACTCGTCGTCGTCACCTATCGACGCACGGACAACCCCGATGCCATCCCGCCGAACGAAGCCATACTGAGGCTGCCAGTGCTGGTATTGGGTGAGAGCTGGACACGCATCGAGGACTTGCACGCGGTCATCCATCCCTGCTCGGTTCAATGGAAATCTGGAGCGCAATTCAATGTGGAAAATGAATTCGCCGTCGAGGCCACTGTGACTAATCCGGGTGCGCAGCCCTTGAACGGAACTTGGGAAGCGAGCTGGCTGGGCCAGAAACTTGGCGGTAAATTCTCCGCGCCAGCCCGCAGCCACACGCCACTTGCACTTCGTTTCAATTTGCCGGCATCAGCTTCCGCAGCGACACGGCAAAAAGGTTCTTTAAATTTCACGATCACTGCGAATGGACTTACACTCCCCTTCATTCGCGAAATTGAAATCGCCCAAAATATCGGCCTCAAACAGATCGTTACGCTTCACTCACAAGGGCAATATCTGACCGACAAACCTGCCGCTCTTCCCGATCCTGGCCCCACCCAAGCGGGTGTGACTTTCCGAGCCGATGCCGATCCAAACGCGCTTTACCTGACCTGGGATATTTTTGGCATCAATCTTCTGGACAATCCCAAAGGAGACTCCGCCGTCGCCGAAGTGCGACTGGATGCCCGCAGTTATGGCAAGCGCCTAAATCCCGGAGTGACCAGTCCCTTGAGAGTCTCCACGAATGCTGCCGATGGCGACGGCTTGCTTGCGCAAGTCTTGCCTTGGGCATTTGGCAACGGCTATGGCGGCCAGCGATTCGATGCCGCATCCGTCGGCGCACATCTGTCCAGCCGCCCGGACGGCTCCCGCAGGCTTACACTCATGATCCCGAGAAACTCATTTACACTTCACGAATGGGCTTTGGGCAATGGTAATAGTGAATTGGGACTCAGCGCCAACCTTGGCATCTGGCAGAAGCCCGACGATAAGAATCCCAATGGCAGTTACATGAATTTCACTTTGATCGACAACGGCCTGCACAAGGATGATGCCGAATCACTTGCCGCGCTGGAACTCACCGAGCATCCCACGAAGCGCTGGACCGCCCGGCTCTACTGAGGATTGCGTCAATGATTGTATCAGCTGACATAAGAAGGCTCTAACATTTCTCGCGTTGAACTTACCTCCGACAATTAGTGCCTCCTTACGTCGGAGATGTAACTGTCCTTCTGTTCTTTCCACCGATCCGCGGTCAGTTTCTTGCGATGAAATTCATAGACAGTTTTCACATCACCAAGGACTTTGTAATTCAGGTTCGCCAACGTTCTCTCGGAACCCTCCTCAACAACCGCACCATCCATCAGTGCGAATGTCTTCAAATCCAGAATTTTCTCAGCCTCACCAACAGACGCCGGTCCTTTCGGCGGAACTTCCGGGACTTCAGCTTTCGTTGTCGATGCCGTCGTCTGGGGCTGGGTTGCCCGTTGCAGCTTTGGATGAACTTCCCGCTGACGCTCCACTGCCACCAGGAGCAGCTTCTTTCGGACCGCAACCAGCGAGTAAAATCACCGGGAGCCAAACCGAGAACTTCAACAAGGCTGCGAATCGCTCACAGTTTTTCTTAGTGAGCGACATTATAAAGCGTTTCATGATCGGGAATTGTGGTGGATATTATCCAAGCTGCAATTCGATTCTACTCACTAAATCCATCAAACGCAGGCATGAAAAAAATGCGGCAATGTTCCGCATTTTTTAAATTCACTGCCCAATGGCAACCGAGGAGTCCGCCAGCCAAGTGCGGAACACTTATCAACTCTAGGCGCTAGCTTCGGGAACAGAAGCTGTGACCTCAGCAACGGCTTTTTTTGCTGGAGCTTTGGCAGCTTTTTTTGCTGGAGCTTTTTTGGCGGCTGGTTTTTTGGCTGCAGCAGCTCCACCAGTGCGCGCGGCCTTGCGTGCTCCACCGGCTTTAAGCAGGGCTTTTTTGCGATTGTTGTATGCCTTGCGGCGACGGCGTTTGATGACTTTTTTGTGTTGCTGGCCCATGGGTTGCTTTGGTTTTGAAAAATCGAGCAGGAGACTCACACGTCCCATTGAAAGAATCAAGACGAAAAAGAATATCCACAACAGTTGCCCGGCCACGACACAAATAAAACCCTTGCGCCGGACAACAATCTCATTCACACTTCGCTCCTTGTCGGGCCTGCTGGCCTGCACGAAGTGATCTCAGTTGCCTTCCCTCGCAACGGTTCGCACCTTCCCAAGGCCGTCCACAATGGCGCGGCGCGTGTTTTGAGCGAAGGAGCGCAACTCATCAGGAAGCCCCCTGCTCACAAGAATTCCTCACGGCTCCGCGATTTCAGAACGCGGCTTTAACCCATCCTCACTCACAAACCCCCATCATGGCAGGCCACAACAAATGGTCGAAGGTCAAGCACATCAAAGCCGTCGTTGACGCAAGACGCGGCAAAGTTTTCAGCAAATTCAGCAAGGAACTCACCGTCGCAGCCAAACTGGGCGGTTCCAATCCCGAACTCAACGCCCGTCTCCGCACCGCCATTCAGAATGCCCGAGCGCAAAACATGCCAAACGACAATATCGAGCGTGCCATTAAAAAAGGCGCGGGCGAACTTGAGGGCGCGACGCTTGAGGAAATCGTCTATGAAGGCTACGGCCCCGGCGGTGTCGCGATGCTCATCGAGGTCGTCACCGACAATCGCAATCGCACCGTCGCGGAGCTTCGCACCCTCATGTCAAAAAACGGTGGCTCGCTCGCCGAGGCCGGCAGCGTGGCCTATCTCTTTACCCGACGCGGAGAAATCAGGCTCGACAAAGGAAATCTCAGCGAAGATGCCGCGACGGAACTCGCGCTCGAAACTGGGGCCGATGATGTGGGCGATGACGGCGCGGAATGGATTTTCTACACCGCGACGGATCAGCTCTTCGCTGTCGGCTCCGCTTTGCAAGCGAGAAGCCACAGCCCCAAATCACAGCATTTTATTTACCAGCCAATAACCACCGTGACTGTGACCGATCTCGAAACGGCAAAAAACCTCATCAAGCTCCACGACATCGTGGACGACTACGACGACACGCAAAACGTCCACGCCAACTTTGAACTCCCTGACGAAATCATAGCCGCAATTTAAGACGCAGCCTCACTCTTTAACAGCAACCCGATGACCCCCGATACCACCCTGCCCTCTGCACCCGCCAAGAAGCGTGCCGCAAAATCGACCGCTAAGAAAAAAGCTGAAGCTAATGGCGACACTCCGCCTGTAGTCAAAGCAAAGCCTGTCAGAAAAACTGCGGCCAAGAAAACTACCAAGACGACAGAAGAATCTATCGCTACGCCAGCCGCAGTCAGCACACCAGCCACGGCGATAGTTATCGCACCTGCGGCTCCTGCTCCAACGGTTGAAAGACAGGAAGTTACTTCCCCTGCCCCATCTGCGCCCGTTTACCAAACCACCGCACCTGCACCGCATTCTGAAAGAACTCATCAACCGCAAGACAGACCACACCAACCTGAAGGCAATCAGCCTCAGCAATGGCAGAGGCATGGCGGTCAACGCTTTCGCAAATGGGACAAGCGCAACCGTTTCCGTGATCGCAACCGTGATCGTGATGGACAACAGGAAGGCGATGCGCCCCAGCCATTTCAGCCACCGCCAGAGCGTCCTCTCGGACCGCCGGAACCGAGCGAAGGTATCTTGGAACTTACTCCGAAAGGCTATGGCTTTCTCCGGCAGAAAAGCCGTCTCTTTGCGCAGAACCCGCAAGACCCCTGGGTCTCACCCGAGTTGATTCGCAATATCGGCCTGCGCGAAGGCATGTTCATTACTGGCACCGAGCGCATGGGGCATCGCGGCCCGCAAGTCACCGAGATCAGGGAAGTCAACGGACTCGATCCCGACAAAGTGCGCGACCTCCCACTCTTCGAAGAACTTAAAGCGGTCAATCCCAACAAACGCATACTACTCGAAACCCGCCCCGACCGCCTCACCACGCGCGTGATAGATATGATGACGCCCGTCGGTCGGGGTCAACGCGGCTTGATCGTCGCCCCGCCACGCGCAGGCAAGACCACGCTCATTGAGCACATTGCCGAAGCCGTTCAGCAAAATCATCCGCAGATGCACGTCATGCTTCTGCTCGTCGATGAACGCCCGGAAGAAGTCACCGAGTTCCGTCGCGTGTTGCCGAATGCCGAGATTCACGCCAGTTCCAATGATAGCGATCCCAAGTTGCATCTCCGCACCGCCGTCTTCGCCATTGAGCGTGCCAAGCGTCTCGTCGAATCCGGCCATCACGTCTTCATGCTGCTCGACTCCATCACCCGCATGGGCCGCGCATTTAATAACGCGCATAAAAGCGGCGCCACCATGAGCGGCGGTGTCGGCGTCGGCGCACTCGAACTCCCCCGCCGTCTGTTCGCCGCCGCGCGCAACACTCGCGATGCCGGATCGCTCACCATCCTCGCCACCGCCCTGATCGAAACCGGCAGCCGCATGGACGAACTCATCTTCCAGGAGTTCAAAGGCACCGGCAATTTCGAACTCGTGCTCGACCGCAAAATCGCCGAGCAATACATCTACCCCGCCGTGAACATCTTCCGCTCCGGCACCCGCCGCGAGGAACTGCTACTCCCTCCCTTCCAGCTTGAAAAAATCCACATGCTGCGCCGAGGTCTCGCCGGACATAAACCAATCGACGCCATCCAGCGCGTGATTCAGCTCATGGAACGCTCACCCACGAACACGCAGATGCTGGTGGATCTGCCGGGGAAGGTAACGTCGGCTAGCTGATAGTTGAGTGCCAATGTAAGTTGGACTAAATTACCTTCGTAATTTCATCCTTAAAGCTGATCGAAAAATTCGGCCAGCACGCCACTCAATTCCGGCAAATCCAGGGCGGTCTTCAAAAATTCCTATGTTCTTGAAAGTGTTGAGAGCAGCTCGAATCTTCTCTGATGGAATGTTTGTTTTCCCTGCCAAAAATGTAGTTAAGTTTTCACGATCAAACGGAGTAGCCAGTCCAGCAAATGCTTCGAGTAATTGATGCAATTGGCCTGAATCAAGCCTAACGACAGATTCCAGCTCCAATCTCACTGCAGATAGGAACTGCTTTGCGGCCTCGTCGAATGCATATTGAACAACTGCAGAACTAAGCCTTCCGCCCTCAATCACCTCCCCACGAAAAACGGCATCCGCTCGTCCGGACTGACCAGCTTGGTTGATCGCATCAAGAAAGTTGAGGACGAATCGAGGATAATAACTGCCATGCTCACCACTACTGTCTGAGAAGTGAAGTGTAATAAACGTCCTCATGTGAGCATTAACTCGCCGCACACGCTCAGGGAAAATGGGCAGCAAAAGGGAGAATGCATCGTCGACACCTATATCTGCGCTAGAAAGCTCTTGTTGCCTAGCGTCAATCAGCCCAACTTGATCCGTGAATTTACTTCTAAATATGGGATAAGCTGAAGAAACGATTCGACTTAGCGTGAAATTAAGAATGCCTTGAAGGTCCCACGCGAGATAACGCTGACGTCCGTCCAACTGCTGCTCAATGTTTTGGGCGCTCGCTTGTTCTTTGAGGTCGGATCGAAGGAACAAACGGATCTCCATTTTTTCCCTCATTTCACTATCGCTTTGAAGTAGCCTCATGACTTCGAAGAGGCTGTTGATGTATGGCTGCACATCCGTGGGGCTGAACGCCGTTTCCAAGCCGTCGATAAGGAATGTCTTTCTTATTGTAGCTGTCTTCGCAGCCGAACGAAACTTGTCGCTGTTACCGGAGAAATCGGAGCGAAGAGCTTGCTTTATATTATCTCGGTTGGTTTCACCTGATACAGCAATCGTCATTAGTCTCCACCAAAGGTTTACTGGGGAGTTTGGGCTAGTTTCCGATAGCAATTCTTTTAAATCAGGACTCCTCAAGCCACCCCCCTCGAATTCGGCGTCTGCAACCAAAGGAATACCAAGCCTCTCATCAACAAGCGCACGAAAGAGGCGCGATTTCCCTGTGCCTTTTCGACCGAAGACGTAAGCAATTGAAGAATTCTCGACTTTAAGATCACGCAAAACCGGTGTGTGAATCAATAAATCGCTATCTAATAGACCGCTGCTGTGTGCTGGGGCTATCAGCGGATGTGCGTGCTTAACTGAGGGAGGCGTTCCGGCGGGCAATTCCAACAATTCAACCAGTTGAGAAATGGCTTGTCGAGTTTGCTGAACCAGGTCTTGGGTGGCCGGGAAACGTGTGATGCGAAATGCCTGGTCATATGGCCACATCACCCAGCGATCTCGGTCTGCAACTCCGTCTGCCGGATCAACATCGTCGCTACTATCGAGGTCAGGCAATTTCGCCAAAAAGGCATTCTCAAAAATCCTGCTTAAAACTGCAGTTTGCCCGGAGGTTCTGCTCCTAAAGGTGTCGGGGTTCTCTTCGTCCGGTTTGAATGAGACTAAGGCGGCGGCAAGCGATGGGGATCGCTCCAGCAATATTTTATAAAACCTCGCGCCGGCTTGCCATTGATCATCAAGTCGAGCAAAGATGCAGATGCCACCTGGTAGTGCATCGAACCAGTTGAGAGTGGCTGGAGATGAGCCGGTTCGTTGATCAATGAAGACGGCATCGTATCCCGCCGTTTTCGCATGTTGTAGTATTTTTCCGCCTAGCTGTTGAGACACGGAAGGATCAAGCAAAGACTTGAGAGTGAAGGCATCGTATTCGAGGTCTTCATCTGACTCGGGCAATCTAGCGGCTAACAAATCGACCGCGCCGCCATTTGCGGTCACTAGGCATGAGAGGGGCTTTGGAACTGAGTCTGTGCGGCGATAGAGTCCAAGCAAAGTAGATGCGGCCAATCGTGGCTGCTTGCCGACTATGACCGGCAACGACGGCGCTTCAAGATCGGCATCAACCAGTAATACTTTTTGTCCGCTTTCAGCCAAACTTCGAGCGAGCACTGCCAGCACAGTCGAACGAGCTTGCCCTCCTTTGTATCCAAAAAAATGCAATACCGCAGGCTTGCCTTGGTCACGCGGAACCACTGGTTTTGACCAAGTTTCCCTGAATAGCCAGTGATCTCCCTTTTCTGGAATCCATGGTGATTCGCCCGGCGCGATCCAATGAAAATGCACAAGGGTCGAATTCGCAGCAGCGCGCAGTTCCGAGATGGCAATCCCAAGTTCCTTTGCTGCATGGGCTTCACGATCATCTTCCGACAAGCCATTGAAAACAGGGTTGGTGATACAAAGTTGCAGAAACGGGAAGGCAAATTTTGCTTCGAAGCTCGAACTATCAGAGGTTCCTAGCTTGGTTTTTATATCAGAGATGATTTTACTTGTGTTCATGGTGCAATTCCAATGTTTCTCAATTGTTGTAAACAAAGCCTCGCATCATTTAACGCGTCCTTAAGCATATGGTCGCTTGATGCCTGAGGCCATTCCGACGCATCGCTCGAATGCCTCAGGTATCGAATGTCAGGATACTTAGCCGCTGCAACGATGGTTCCTTTCCCATTACGATCTGTGCAGTGCAATCGCTCAAGCTTGTCCTTAAGCTGTGTGCATGAGGCACTCAGATTTCCATCAACTATTACGAGCATGGTGCATATGTCATGGCCACTGTTCCAATTTCCAGTCATTGCAAATAGTCGATCCTTCGCAAGTAGTTCAATGGTCACAAGGGCACCGTAAAGCTGTGCAAGCGGCGTCCCGACTTGTGAAATGTTGATGCCATTGAAGGCATGAGTAGCTGTGGTGTGTTGCATCGAAGGAATATGTATCGCTATGAAGTCATGGCAACATTTCTGATTCGCTGAATTGAATTCAAATCGGATTCCAAACCCGCCTAAATCCAAAGCCCTCAAAATCCTTCGTGTTCACCGTTGCAAACTCAGTGACGCCTTGGGCGATTAACGTGAGGGCACTGCGGGTATCGTAGAGACGGCGGAAGGCAAAAGTCTTGACGGTGGCGTTCTTCCAGAGGGTGTCATGCAGCGAACGGCTTTCGGCAGGAAAACCGATCAAACGCCATCTTGGATGATTACGATAAGTCTGTATGACATCGACGGCTTCTTTTGCCGTCAGCGGATGTTTCAGCACAGCCGGATTGCGCAAAAGGCCGTAAAACTCGGCAAGGATAAACTCAGAGATCGCCACATCCTCGTCTCGCTGGATGGAACTCATCCATTCAAATACGGCTTCATGCCAAGGTGAGGCGACGTTGTAGGCATACAACAAAATGTTGGTATCCATCGAAAGCATGATCAGCGGCGGCGTGATTTCTTTTCGTGCATCAACTCTGAACTGGTGAGTTGTGCCTGTTGCTTCACTTCTGCATGACTGAGACCCTGCCAGCCCAGATTGCGCGGCTTAGGAAGCTGCCATGTGTCAGATCCACCCGGCTCTTGGGCATAGACACTGAGAATGTATTCAATGCCCCGGCGGGCAAGCTCGGCGAGCGAGATTTCCCGGGCTTCGCAGAGTTTCTTGGCCTTGGCAAAAACTTCGTCAGGTAGCTGAATCTGGGTTCGAGTCATACCATCACTTTGACAGCAAGGTTGGTGATGTCAATCTGATGGTATTTATTCTTTGGCATTTGCTCGGCCACCTCGCAGCCTGACACTCCGAGTGCAGACGCTGCCAGCGATCTTTGACCACCCACAGCCTCAAAAAAGCCCAAGGGAAGACGAACAAAAAATGCAGGTGTTCATAAGAACGCCGAGCCGCAAATTTTCACCTGAGAGAATGACGCGGCTCAGGTGGTAACTCTGGCAACGGCTTCTGGTTTTTGAGAAGGCGGATATCATCGCGATTTAACAATCCACTACAGGCCAAATGACAAAGACACTATGGTTATCATTCGATCTCATGTTTATTCATTTCAGTCAATGTAATATGCCTTATTGAGTGCCCGAATGATTTGCGAGTCGCGCCCGATGCAGTATGGCGAACGCACACTTGAGCATCAGCACCTCCAATCTCCCCATCGAAACTCTGCGCCAGCCGCTTGCGGCTTGGTTTGCATCAAATGATACGCGCAATGCGGTCATCAAAGCGCCGACGGGTTCCGGCAAGTCCACGCAAGTGCCGCAGATGTTGCTGGATCACGGTATCGCGCGTGACAAGCGCATTGTTGTGCTTCAGCCGCGACGCATTGCGGCTCGGATGCTCGCCTCGCGTGTGGCATCGGAGCGACAGGCGCGACTCGGTGATGAAGTCGGCTACCAGGTGCGATTTGAAAATGTGAGTAATGCGAAGACGCGCATTCTCTTCGTGACTGAGGGCGTGATGTTGCGACATCTCCTCGACGATCCAAAGCTCTCGAAAATCGGCTGTCTGGTGATTGATGAATTTCATGAGCGGCATCTCGATGGCGACATCTGTCTGGCTTGGGCGAAAGCGATTCAGGCGAAGCACCGGCCTGATTTGAAGATCATCGTCATGTCCGCGACAATCACACCGGGGCCGCTGAGTGAATTCCTTGCGCCGAGCGAAGTCTTTGATTCGGAGGGGCGAATGTTTCCGGTGGAGATTGGTTATCAAGCACCGCTGCGGGAAAAGAACGGACTCGCTGAATTTGTCTGGGATCAAGCCGCGCGTGCGGCGGAGGATTTGATCGTGAAGCGCGGCATGGATGGCGATCTGCTCGTTTTCATGCCGGGTGGACATGAAATCCGCAAGACCATTGCAGCCATGAGCGGACGCAGTTTCGCGAAAGGGTTTCGCATCATGCCACTGCATGGCGAACTTACGCCGCAGCAACAGGACGAAGTGCTGCAACCGGGTGGCTCGCGCCGCATCATCGTGTCCACGAATGTCGCGGAGACATCGCTGACTATCGAAGGCGTGCGTGCGGTAATCGACAGCGGACTGGCCCGCGTAGCCAGCTATGACACGCGACGAGGAATCAATACACTGATGGTCGAGAAGATCAGTCGTGCCAGCGCCGATCAGCGAACAGGGCGCGCCGGAAGATTGGGGCCGGGCATTGGAGTTCGTTTGTGGCCGGAGCGCGAGCATCTTCATCGTGCGGCGAATGAACAGCCGGAAATCAAACGGCTCGATCTGAGCGAGGTGTTGCTCACGCTCGCTGTCGTGAAGGAGTCGGCGGGAATGGAATTTGAATGGTATGAAGCGCCGACTGA
>JAYVQB010000528.1:0-13962 GCA_043757085.1 Verrucomicrobiota bacterium | reverse complement strand
GCACATCAAGATTTTTCGCAACTGGTGTGAGCAACTCCTGCGGGTGCTCGGAACGATGTTCCTCCGGCCAGACAATGAGAGTGCGCCAAGGATTGGGCTGCGCAGCGGCAAAGGATTCATAAAGCGGCTTAAGGTAAGTCGCCTTGTGCGGCGTGACGAAGGCGACGCAGGGCGTAAAATTTTTCAAAGCAGTTGCTGGATGAGAAACGGCAGGCTCGCCAAGAGCATTCATGAGAGAATCTGTGGCAGGACATTGCGCACTGGATCGGATTTTAACGGTGCGGCAGATTCGTGTAGGAAATTGATCAGACACGTCGCGTAGTCCTCAGATTTCAGCGCGTGTCGCATGTTTGCCGCTGCTGGCTTCCACCGACCATGCACAAATTCCGCGAGCACATCCGCGATTTTTTCTGAATCGAATTCCAGATAGCGTCCATTCACTCCTTCTTCGAGAATCATCTCTGAGCCATGATGCCGGGTGAGAAACAGGGGAAGCCCACATGCGGCAGCCTCGATCTCGACCAGTGCGAACGCTTCGGAATACGAAGGGAAAAGCATGCCATCGGCTGCGGCGAAGTAGCGCTCAACATCGGGAACATCGCCAGTGAAAGTTATCCAATTCCGCCAGTCCGGGTGCTTCTTGTCCAGCCACGCTTGAAGTTCATGAATTCGTGAGTCACGTCCGCCAACGACGAGAAATCGCGCAGGCACTGCTCGTGCCCGGAGGCTTGCCACTGCAGATACGGCGAGAAAGAATCCTTTTCTTCGGTAGTGCCCGGTGCTGACAAAAATGAAGACAGCCTCCTTTGTTTCATACCCAAGCTTGGCTCGCATATTCTCCCGCCATTCTTCTCGCACACCAGAATGGAAGCGGGCCGCGTCATAGGAATTGGGCAGCACTCGGATGGTGGCATGGATCGGAGGAGTCACTTCACGCAGATCTTCCGCAACAGCATGCGACACTGCCAACAAGGTGTTCGCTGTGGTCTTCCGCATGAACTGTGAAGCTTGCCAGCGACCCAGCAGACCAGTCGCGGCTTCATAGAGATCACGCAGGGAATGGATTCCAAGATCACGCTGGCGGCGCTGCCAGTCCCACGGCGAGAAGTGAACATGGCAGACATCACACTCCGGCAGATACCACGCGATGGTATAGATCACATCAGGACGGGATCGCTTTTGAACATCGTAATGCCACCAGCGCCGCAGCCTTGCCCAGAAAGAAAAAGCAAACGATGCCAGCACTCTCATTCTCCCAAAACGCGGAAGACGCACGATGTGCGCGCCCACGATATCGTCGTCGCAATCCCAGCACCAAATATCGATTTCAAAGCCTGCCGCGCGCAGTTGCGGCAGCGCGCGCACCGTGCCCTTCATGCTAGGGCTGGTGATGCTCACGTTGGGATCGACGATGAGGAGCTTCATGATTTTTTGCGAAAGATCATGAGGAGACCGTAGGGTGTTCCGTCCCGACGCTCCTCGCGACTGAACTGGCTTTCCGCATCCACCCACGCGAGCGGCAACCATTTGCCACCGAGAGGCAACCGGAATGCGCGCACCATGCGATCCGTGGTGCGGCGCGTGAGAAACCAATCAGACCAGAGCGGCTCCAATCCGAACGGGGCAAATAACGCACTGAGTTCTGTCTCGGTGTAGCCCTCGCGTTTGTGATCATCGGTTGAGAATGGCTCTGGTGGAGTCGGCACAGTGATCACGGCATGACCGCCCGGCATGAGAATGCGCGACAGTTCGGAAGCGGCCTTCTCATGTTCTGTGATGTGCTCCAGCACCTGAGTGCAAAGAACTGTGTCAGCCGAGGCATCCTCCACCGGCACTACAAGCAATGATCCGCGAATGAGCCGGGTGCCGGGTTCGCGGCCCAGATTGTCCTCTAACGTGGAAAAATTGTGCGCGTCGTATTCCAATGCGGTAACACGTTTGCAATATCCTCCAATGAGCACACGTCGCGCAAATTCTCCTGATCCCGCGCCACCGTCGAAAAGCATGTCGCAACTCCCAATCCGGCGAAAGGCATCTTCAATCCTCGGCCATTCCACGCGATATCGGATCGTGTTGGGCGTCAAAAATAGTCGCCGGCAGATGGATCGAAGATTCACAAGGTATCTGGGAAATTGCTACGCAACGCGTTTGCGCGCACCAAAACGGCTGCACCCAGGTGTCCGCCCGGCCAGAGATTCCATCTCGCTGGCAAAATTACGCATTGGCTCAGGCTCAGTCTCGCGCGGCGGTTGGGACATGAGGATGACCGTTCCGACGAACAACCAGAAAAATCCGTTTACTGGAAAGACACTAAGGACGTTGCCGCTCAGCATCGACACAGCCAGTAAGCCCGCCGTCTGACCCAGTGCCATCGCCATGAATCGCGCCGCTTTGCGATCCTTTAAAAGATGAAGCTTGCGATGAAAAACCGTGAGCAACCTCACGAGCACAAACAGAATAATCATATTCGGCACCAGTCCGAATCGCAGCAATGAGGCGCTGATTAAATCATGGTGATAAAGATTCGTCGGAAGAGAACTCCAATTCCCATCCCAAGTTCCGAAGAATGAATAGGCTGCAGGATTGCGTAGCACATGGGCGAAGCCATAGAGCCGGTCTGAGTAAGTGCCGATGATGGTAAGATGGCCGGAAAACGAGTCAGCGCTCACACGCGATGAAGTCCATTCCATAGCTTCATCCAGGTGATCAAGGAGCCAAGGAGACACGGTAATGAGAAGCAAAAAAGCACCGATTCCCGCGAAATAAAAGATGGTCGTGCGCATCCTGTTCAAAAAACACCAGCCCGAAATCAGCCCCACCACGACGGCAATTACGCCAGCGCGCCCCGTGGATGCAATGAGCGCACCAGCATTGCAGACAATGATAAGTCCGGCGCTGAGTGAGTTAAGCCAGCGACGATGCTCACGCGGCGCAGGCCGGGGCAATCGCGCAAGAAACCAGGCAAGCACTATCAACACCGCGCTCAATGAGGCGAGGGCCGTGGGACTGTTGAGTGTCGAGAAGGCGCGAACCCGATCAGTAAAGAGTTGCTTGATCTCAATGCTCAAATTCGTGCGCAAGTAGGCCACTTCAAAAGGTTGAAAGCCCCACATCTGCTGGAGAATGGCATAGATGGCTACCGGGAGCATGATCCACAGACTGAATCGCAGCACACGCAGCACATCCTCGCCACGGCGGAACAGCACCGGCACCACAAAAAGCATGATGCTGTAAAGTCCGCCGTTCACCATTCCTTGAACGCCCTCCTTGATCGAGCCGCCACCCGACTTGGCGCTCATGATGCCAGTGACCAGCATGATCGCCAGACCTACGGCTAACAACCGCCAGTTCTTCATTCCGACTACGATACTTCCGGTGAGTCCGCCCACGACCAAGGAGATGGTGATGCCGGCAAAGATAACCGGCGGAATGCCCAAAACATAATACAGATCGTTTTGTTGAATATTGCCGAAAACGACCATCACGCGTTTTAGCAAGTCGGTGTAACCGCAGGAAAATATCCAGAGATAGAATGCAGAGCGCGGTGCGAGCAGTCCCCAAATACCACCAGCAATCAGCAGATAAAAACAGAGACTTGCCAGCCCATTGCGATGACTGAGGAGAACGGATATCACGACATACAATCCCAAAGACGAAAATCCGGCAACGATCAAAACATTCAGCAACGAGTTTCTTGAGTTCATATTTACATTTGAAGTTGAGATGCTGCGGCGAGCACATCAGTAACCAGCGTCGATTTGTTGGAGAACAAATCGTGCGCAGCGAGAAAAACTTTATCTGGCGTGACCGAGGCCATGCAGAACGGACGCTCCAGACCGGGATGAAAATCCGCATCCCGATGGCATACCGACTGATAACACGGTGCGCATGGCACCGCACCGGACAGCGCGATCGCTTTGTCATTCCGATACGGCCCGGTTCGCTTCGATGAAGTCGCGCCGAACAATCCGATGGAGGCCACGCCTAACCCCATCGCCATTTGATAAAGGCCAGTGTCATTTCCAATTAATCCAGCGCAGCCTGCCATGATGCGTGCTGCTTCACGCACCGTGCCTCTGCCAGCCTGAAGCAGTTTGTTTTCCGCGCCATGCGGAATTTCATTGGCTGGAAAATCGCTCGTGGTGCCAACGAATACCGGAGTCCAGCCTTTGTCGATGAACCGCGTCGCCAATGTCCGCCAGTGCTCCGTCGGCCAGCGCTTGACTGCGCCGAGGGGGTTCGTGTTACTGGCACCAGGAACCAGAGCTACTCTTTGTGGCCGCTGCACAACAACGCGTGCGTCCCCTAGTAAAAACCGCACGTCATATCCGAAGCCGCGATCCTTTGCGCCCGAAGCTGCGCACCAAAGATCAAGATACCACTGCGAAGTATGCCGTGAATTTTCCGCGTAGGAGACGGGGACAGCCATGGTTCTGTTTCCGGGCGACCAAAGCTTCCTGCCCGCAGTAACAAATGACGCGCGAATCGCTGCGGGCATGAACCTCAGAAGCGCGGCGCGACGCCACTGCAAATCAAGATGCAAAAGCATGTCAAATGAACCGGAACGACGCACATGCCGCCACACGCGCCAGTTGAGCAGGCCGCTATTTTCACCGGACATGACGCGCTCCGGCAGCACATGCAAGCGATCGACCCATGGACAACCTTCCAGCACCGATGCCGCATTTTCGTTGATAAACATCTCAATGCTCGCGCCCGGCTTGTCGGCGCGAATCTGCTGGAGCAGTGGGGTGATTTGCACCGCGTCGCCCAGTCCGCAGGCTCTGATGATGCCGATTCGCATGTGAAGAATTTTTCTAGGCAGCGCCGTGTTAGCTCCGCAGCGGGCGCAACGATTCGCGCCAGTTGAATGGCAATGTCAACGGAGCTAGGAGCGACCGCAACTGTTCAAGCGCCAGCCACCGCAAGGGACGCAGCAGTATCGGTCCGCCGAACCAGACCAAGAAATAAGTGATCGCCGTGGCCCACGCCGCGCCGAGAGCGCCATGCTGCGGTATCCACCAGAGATTCAGCAGCACATTGACGATGACGCCGACATAAGTTGCGATGGCACCAAGTTTCGCGCGGCCTTCGACCACGAGGAACGTTGTAAGAAGCGAGCCATGCAGCGATGCCAGCGCCGCAACGCAATGCACCGACAGCACAGGCGTGCATCCGGCGAAGGCTTCGCCATAGAGAAGTTTCACCACCCACGATCCAGCAATCCACCAACAGGTAATGACGGCAAATCCGATGCACGACATGATCTTGAACAAGGTGCCGCATTGCCGGTGATAGGCCGCTGTGTTATCTCGATACAGCGCGGTAAGTTTGGGTAGGAAAGTCAGCACGATGGCTGGACCGATCATATAAACGAATTCCGACAATCGCGTCGCCGCTGCATAGATTCCCGCTTCCGTTTTTCCGCGCATAGGCAGAATCATAAGCTGGTCAATGCGTAGCAACAGCAGTGTGCCACAGTGCGCCAGAAAGTGCGGGAACGCCTGGGCCAACAACGACTTCGCCACTCTCCAATCAAACTGCATCAAGTCGCGAGACCATCCCAGACGCATTCCGAAAATGAATGCACCCAGCGCGATGATGATGGTCTCCAAGGCGATCGCCGATGCCGCGCCGTTGATGCCTCCGTGGGCTAGGATGGTGATGATCTTCGCCAGACTGGCGACCAATAGCGCGACCAGACCCAACTGTGCGCCGCGCCGCGCCTGATGCTGCGCATCCCAGCGCGCGAGAAAGGCCAGATGCGAACTCAAGAGCAAAGGGGCAAAGACGAGCAAAGCTGTCACCCAACCCACGCCTCCACCGATGAAAAATGCCATCGCGCCGCCCAGCAGATACGCCGCGACGCCTAATCCTATCAGCATTCGCACACCAGTTCCGAATATTAGGGCGCGGCTCTCTGGCGCAGCAGACATTTCCTTGATCAAAATCTGCCGCAGCCCGAACTCCGCCACAAAACCGAGCATGGAACCAATGCTCAGAATGGTGCCCAGCACGCCAGTCGCATCCACGCCCAGAGAACGCGTGAGCCATGCCCCGACCAGAAAGCCAAGCACAAGGCGGAGCACCTGCCCGCCCATCAACCATGACATGTTTCTCACGATCATGCGCCAGATGTTGCATCACGAAATGCCCACAAAATGGAATAGGCCTGATGCGGCTGTGATGCATCAGCACATGTGATTGTTTCCGAAAACTGACTGAAGCCCGCCTGCTTCAGATGCTCTTTGATCCACTGGTGATTTTTTGCGGACTGCGTCTCAGCTACGAGCACTTTCAGCTCTTTCACCATCTCACCAAGACCTTCGATGATGTCACACTCCGCACCTTCTGCGTCGATCTTCAACATCTCCGGCATGGGAAGTTTTTCCTCGATGACAAGCTGGTCAAGACGGCGCAGGGTGACTGAAAGTTTTTTCAAATCCGCCCGCTCATCGTAGCACTCCAGACGATGCCCGCCGCTGTTGAGCGGATCAACCAAAATGTTGCAAGTGCCGTTCTCCTTGCCAAGCGCAAGTTGAAAAAGTCTCGTGCTACCAGCTTCGATATTCATCGAACACATCGCGTGTTCTACTGGCTCGAAAGAATACATTCGTGCTTCGGGATAACTTAGATGTAAGAACACTGATGCCAGCCCGATGTTTGCGCCAGCATCATAGATCACTCGCGGCGCGGAATGAGGTGTTGGCACGCGATAGCATTCATTGCCGAACATATCTGCGAAGACGTGGGCGTCCGTTCCATTATCTCTCAGCGTGATCTCTGCGCGGCGACCATCATGCCTGATTTTGATGCGATGTTCCGCGCCCGTGAACTTTGACCAGCCGCGATTAACCAAGATGTGCTTGGTGAGCAGATGGAACAGTTGGCAGCGACTCCGCAATCCATCACCCTTCTCCATCGCGAGCGCCAGTGTGCGCCCGAGCTTGCCCAATTTTTTCATCAATCAACTTCCTCGTCTCACTCAGCGCTCACGAACGCCTCCTCGACCATCTCACACACCATGTGCGCTACGATCATGTGGCATTCCTGCACATGGGCGGTGACTGCTGAAGGGGCGTGAAACGTGAGATCGGCCGTGCGCGAGCACTCGCTCTCCGGCTCGCCAGTGAACGCGATGGCGAAACATTTGCGTTCTTTCGCGGCCTTCAATCCGGCCACGATGCTGGCGCTTTTTCCTGAGGTGGAAATACCGATGACCATGTCGCCTTCATTTCCCAATGCTTCTATCTGGCGGGCAAACACCGTGTCATAACCGAAGTCGTTCGATCCCGCAGTCAGGATGGATGAGTCCGTGGTCAGCGCGATGGCTGAAAGCGCTTTGCGATTGCGACGATAGCGCACGACGAACTCGGCGGCAATATGCTGGGCATCTGCGGCGCTTCCACCATTGCCGAAGATGAGGAGCTTCCCGCCAGCTTCAAGACAGGCAATGATTCGACGCGCGAGATCAGCGATAAAATCCCGCTGCCCCAAAAGCTTCTCGGCGGCTGCGATGTGTGCCCGGATGTGAGATGTAATGATATCTTCGCTCATCTGAAATGAGGATTAGTCGTTGCTGTAAGAAGCGAGAAGTTCTTCGGGCGTCAGAGTCGCGGTGCCCAGCTTTCCAACGACGACGCCGCTGGCGTGGTTGGCCACATCAGCCGCATCCTCCGGCTTCATGCCACTGGCAAGCGCCAGCGTGAGGAGCGCGATGGCGGTGTCTCCCGCGCCGCTGACATCAAACACTTCTCTAGCGCGTGTCGGAATATGATGCGGAGTCTTATCGCGCAGGAAAAGCATCATGCCTTGTTCGCCCAGAGTCACGAGCACGGCGGGCACATCCCATTTCTCCAGCAGCACCACGCCCACCCGCTGGAGTTGTTCATTTTGCAATGGAGTGACGCTGTCATGATTATCCTCGATTCCCGCAGCGGCAAAAGCTTCATTGCGATTCGGTTTGACGAGATCAACTCCGCTCCACGGCAGCGGATTGTTCGGCGACGGATCAACCAACACGAGGATTTTGCGCTCCTTGGCGATCTTCGTGACTGTTTGCATCAAGGCGTTGGTGACAAAACCTTTGCCGTAGTCTTCAATGATGATGGCGTCGAGTTCCGGGCTGATGGCGCGGAGCGTTTTTTCGACTTCGATCAATTCCTGCTCACTGAGTTTTTCATTCCGCTCGCGATCAACCCGCACGACTTGCTGCTGGCGGGCGATGATGCGCACCTTGGAAATTGTGCGACCGGCCTTGCTTACCAGAAGTGGACCGCAGTCCACCTGCTCTTCAACGAGGAGTCGGCGGAGTTGCGCCGCCTGCTCATCATCACCCACGCGCCCCATGATGGACACGCGCGGAGCGAAGGGTGCTACATTGCGCGCCACATTCGCCGCGCCACCGGGATACCAAGTTTCCTTGGTTACTTCGACCACGGGAACAGGCGCTTCTGGTGATATGCGGCGCACGCTGCCCCAGATGAAATGATCCAGCATCACATCGCCGATCACGAGGATACGGCAGCGGGAGAAGCGATCGAGATCAGCGCGGGTCATTTTAGAAAAGCTTCAAACTTTTTTGCGTCTCGACCGCACGGCGGCAGCGAGTTCTTCCAGAACTTTTTCCGTCGTCTCCCACGAGATGCAGGCATCGGTGATGCTTTGGCCGTAAGTGATGTCCTGACCCGGCTTCACGTCCTGACGCCCCGCAACAAGATGGCTCTCGATCATTACGCCCGCGATGCCTGTGCTGCCGGCGGCGAGTTGTTCCGCAATGTCATGCGCGACGATCTGCTGACGATTGTAATCCTTCAAGCTGTTGCCGTGGCTGCAATCCACCATCAAGTGCGGCGGCAATCCCCGCGCGTTGAGCTGGCCGATGGCATTGTCCACACTGGCGCGATCGTAGTTGGGTGATGCCTTGCCGCCACGCAGAATGACGTGGCAGGCATCGTTACCGCGCGTCTGCACGATGGCGGCGGTGCCGTGCTTGGTGACGGAAAGAAAAACATGAGGCGACTGCGCCGCAGCGATGGCATCAAGCGCGATCTGGATGTTGCCATCTGTGCCGTTCTTGAAACCCACCGGCATGGACAAACCGGAGGCGAGCTGGCGATGAATCTGGCTCTCTGTGGTGCGAGCGCCGATGGCTCCCCAAGCGACGACATCGGCGATGTATTGCGGCGTGATGCTATCGAGAAACTCCGTTCCCGCCGGCACGCCCATCGCAGTAATATCCACCAAAAGCTGGCGCGCGCTGCGAATGCCTTTGTTGATGTCGTAACTTTCGTCGAGGTGCGGGTCATTGATGAAACCCTTCCAGCCGACCGTGGTGCGGGGCTTTTCAAAATAGACGCGCATCACCAGTTCGAGATCGGCAGCGTGTTTCTCGCGAGCGACCTTGAGCAGCCCGGCGTATTCCAGCGCGGACTTGGTATCATGAATGGAGCAGGGACCGACCACGACCAAAAGACGGTCATCTTTCCCTTTCAGAATAGCCTCACATGCCTGCCGGGAGCGATTGACGGTATCCTCCTCGGGGTCGGTCAGGGAAATTTCCTCCATGAAAACAGCCGGCGGCACAAGGTCGCGGATGTGTTCGATGCGGAGGTCGTCGGTGCGGTGTTTGTCACTCATGTATTTATTAATAGGCGCGAAATGGGAGTGAGCAGATTCCGCGTTCGATGGGCCCGCGCAAGCAATTCGTCAATTTCATGCGGATATATGATGCGGGCAAGCTACCGCCTCCGGTCATCTGGTCTGCTTTTCCAGAACCGATCTCATAATGAACATGTTGGGTATCGCCACGGGCACGGCTCGCGGCCAAGGGTTCAGCGTTAGAGAAACCAGAGACAAAAGACTCCATTTCATCTAAAAAAGCCGCTGAATTATAATATTTTTAGAGCAATGCGGGATTAATGAAAGCAAAAAATCAGTGTTTCTTAATTAAATAAGCGGCTTTGATTCCCTTCTGATCGCTGAAAAAACTGAAGGCAGATAGCACAACCTTCCCAACATTTCTTGCGGAAGACTTTAGGACTGTATCATGGTGGATGCATCGATCTATCCAGCTCCTCCTTGTCGTCGCAAGCATGCTGTTATCTGCCTGCGCTTCCAAGTCCATGAATTCTCTCGCCACCGTTCAACACGTCGATGTTCCACGTTACATGGGCAAGTGGCACGAAGTTGCGCGATTGCCGATGTTCTTCCAGCGCGGCTGCATAGAATCCACTGCGGAGTATAAACTCAACCCCGATGGCACCTTGTCAGTCACCAACCGCGCGTTGAAAAACGGCAAGCCGAAGCAGGTGCGCGGAACGGCCACCGTGGTGGATGCCAAAACTAATGCTGTGCTGAACGTGCGCTTCAACGAATGGTTCTCAGTGTTTATTCCAAGAGCGCGTCAGGGCAACTACTTCATCGTCTGGCTCGCGTCGGATTACTCCACTGCCGCAGTGGTAACGCCTGACCGGAAGAGCCTCAACCCGGCGCGTTCATAATCTCGCGCGGGCCGCGTTCGCTGAGGAGCTTCGCGGAGGATACGTCCACCCGATTTTCCCGGCCAAGAAATTCCAGCAGCACGCGGACGCGATCTTCACCACTGAGGAAACTTTCCACGATGCCCTTGAGTCCGCGCATCGGGCCTTCCGCGACTTCAACCACGTCGCCGACATGAACCCCAAAACTGACCTCGCGCGTTTCCTCGCCCTGCATTTCATTCTTTAATTCCTCAATGCTTTGGGCCGGCACAGAGATGGGCACACTGCCGAACTCGATGACGCGGATGACATTGTGCGCATGTTTCACCGCGCGATAGGAATTGGCGAGATCGAATCGCGCAAAGAGATAACTCGGAAACAGCGCTTCCGTGAACCAGACTTTCCCACGCGGTGTGCTGCGTTGAAAGCGCAATCGCGGACAATAGGCCTCTACGTTTTCGAGATTGCGCAAGGCACCGGCGACGAGGTGTTCGCACTTAGGTTTTGAATGAACGCAATACCATTGCGGCTGGTCGGGGTCGGTCATGGAGGCAGACATCATTTCCGCACGGTGAAGCAGCTCCGTCAACGACACAGTGTCATCGGCCGGTTCTGACTGGCGGATTGGAAGATCGTGGGTTTGCACCATCCTGGTCAACCGGCTTGGCTTTCGGAATCTCAGTGGATTTGGAGGGGGAACCTGACTTCGACGGAGGAGCCGGCACTGAGTCTGGGCGGGCGGCCTGATCCTGCCTGCGGAAGGGTGTCTTCTCGTTACTGCCGCTGAAAAAACGCGGACGCCAGACCGGATCACCGACGCCGCCCTCACCAGTGTATTCGAGAATCTTGCTGACGGGGAACAGAACGAGACCGAGTATTTTCCCAAACTTTACCTGGGCATGAAAATCAATGCGGTCTTCGATGTAATCGATCTTTCCATTCGCGGCGATGGTGAAGACCTTGGTGCTGGCAACGAGGTCTTGTGTCGTGGCAAATCCATCTGCCAGCGTGAAGGTGGCGTCCGCTTCTTTCGCAACATTGAATCCTTTGATCGGGCTGGGCAGCATCGCACCTATCACTTGCGTGAGCGGTCCGAGAATGGGCACTGCGTAGAGGTTGCTGTTGAGAATCACGAGTGCGCCCTTGCCCTTGAGTTTTTTCCAGTCGCCGAAGACGCCGGTGAATTCCGCGTGACCGGTAAAATCGCCCTCGGTCTCAAATTCCGGCGAATAGATCTGGGCGAATTTTTTGAAGCTCACCGCATTGATGCGCAGATCTCCGGTAAAGAGCTGGGGCTGCTTGCGGTCATCCATCTTGCCGCGCAATTCAAAGTTACCCTCCAAGAGATTCGCCTTCACATTGAAATCCGCCAGCCCCTTACGGCATTGAACAGTGGCGCGCAGTTTTTCAAAGGGCAGGTTCTTGCTGAAGATGAGATACGGGAAGCTGCCCGCGCGCAAGTCCACCGTGTAGTCATTCGCGCCGTCACTGAGATCGACCTCGCCCTTGCAAGTCATGTCCTTTCCGAGAGTGACGCCGCGAACGTCATAAGTGAGCTTGGGGCCTTTGAAGATGAGTTCACCCGTCGGCTTGGAAATGGTAAAATCATCGCCCCAGAGCATGT
Organism: Verrucomicrobiota bacterium; assembly: GCA_043757085.1. Taxonomy (GTDB): domain Bacteria; phylum Verrucomicrobiota; class Verrucomicrobiia; order Verrucomicrobiales; family Verrucomicrobiaceae; genus VFKE01. Next base: position 1,857 of record JAYVQB010000528.1, on the reverse strand, counting down.
AATGGCCCACGCCTTCGCCACGGAAATTCACGCGCATATCGGTGCCGGGGCCATCCAGAAAGAGGATGCCATCCACCTCCGCGTGTGGATGTTTGTCGAAACGATAGCGCGCAATGACATCAGCCGTGGGCCGGGCGAAGCAGCCCACCACAGCGACCGGATTCATGTCCGAGACCAGACCGATGAAACGCACCGTGTGGGCATCATCGTCCCAATCAATTTCTTTAGCCAGCCCAGAGCCCTCGGCCCGCTCAAATCGCATGTTGCGGAAGTAATGCTGCGGTCCCTCGAACTCCAAATCCGACTCCACTCGGGCGAATTCCTCGCCGTGGTAATTGAAATTATGCAGCTCCACATGCCCGTGGTTCTTGCAATCGTTCCCAATGTCAGCCGTCGGGCCGTGGCCTTCCACCTCGGCAAAAATACTCGAGTCCTCCCGGAACTTAAACCTGCGGATGAACTCCTGGGTCTGCGGAAAATGGATGAAGGGAATGAACGCGTTCGGATCCATCCTCAGTAGCGCGCGGTAGCGGAAGCCATCGCCCTTTTTCCACATGGCCTGCAATCCGAGCGTGCCTGATTTATGACGCAGCAATCCGTCCCGGAAATAGCAGCCCTCCGGCGACAGGCCGAAGTTTACCGACAACCCCTCCAGCACCTCTCCCCGGCTGGCAAAGCGCCCCATGTGAACCGTCCCCGCACATTCCACAGGCACGAATGCGTCCTTTGGAACAGCCTTGCCAAGCAACAACCGGCCATCCGCCACGATGTCCACCGGCTCATAAAAAACCACCTCCCTCAAGGAATCGTTCCCCGTCACCGCCGATGCCAGACCCGGCAGATTGGCCCCGGAGCGAAGATGAAAATTTACCTCATCGCCGCCGATTTCATAAGTCGCGCTCGCCTCCAGAATACCGAGTTTGTCCTTCAATCGCACGCTGGAGAGATCCACCAACTTCCCTGCGTATGACGCCCGCGCCTCCAGTTCCTCGCACACATAATCATCGTGGCGCAAACCATTGGCCGTCAGGTGCAACGAGCCGGTCAACTCCTCGGGCTTCGCCAGGTCGCCGTTCACTTCAATATCCAACCGGGGCGCGCGCGCCGTCTCGAAATGCTTCAGCATCTTCGCCGTCTCCATGATCAGATCGCGACGCGCCAGAATCGCAGCCAGACGTTGCCGGCTTCGTTCCTGGGCCAGCTTTACCTCGGTCTCATCCTTTGCCGGTTTAGGCCGGAGCAGCGCCCCGGTCATGCTCAGATGCAAGCCATAAAGATCACCCTCGGCACGACGGATTTCAATGCGATCACCCGAGAACAAAACCCGTGCGCTGAGTCCGCGCAGAATCAGATGCTCGGACTTGGGATCATCAGGATCAATCGGGAATGACAGGTCTGCATTGCGCAAATCCACGCCCTCGATCTCGACTTCTTTTTGCAAGAGCCGGCTGAAGTTCAAATCCACATTGAGCCGGTCAACTCTGGCCAGCAGCTTTCGATGCGCCGCATCCTGATAGACCTCGATTTTCTTCGCGACCAGCCCCTCCATCGGATCCAATAACAACCGATCCAGATTCACATACACGCCCCGCTGCTGAAGCCGCGTCACCACCAGTTCCCGAATCGTCAGCGCGAATCCATCGCTGCGCACATACGCAATGACCCCGCCCGCCGCCACCAGCAGCGAAAGGAAAACCGAGCGTCGGAGCAATGTGCGCATAAAAGGAAGAATACCTGTGAAAAGGAATAAGTAAAAAATGAAAAGTGGCGGGCAACGTATTGAAATAACGACGCACGCGCCATGACTGACTAAAGTGTTGTGGGCTGCCAGCCCTCATTCATGTGAGGGCTGGCAGC